>JBGQLF010000816.1:0-5579 GCA_041499985.1 Gemmataceae bacterium | reverse complement strand
ATCGTTTTTGAACGGGAGGGTTCGTAATGATTCAGACCATGACGGCGCGATTGTCCGGACAGTTTCTCCTCATCGCCGCGTTCGCAATCGCCAGTCCCGTATTCGCCCAGTCGACCCTCAAAGGCCACACCAACCCAGTCTCCGGCGTGGCTTTCAGCGCGGACGGGACACGAATCGCATCGGCCAGCTTCGACCACACCGTGAAGGTCTGGGACGCGCGGCCCTTGACCCCTGATACGCCGGCGGAGCACGAGGCGCTCGGGATCCTGGATTTCCTGTTTGCCAAGCCTTTAAGTAAGACCGACGCCCTCGAATACGTGCGCAATTCGCCAACCCTTCGCCCCCAGGCCCGGCAACTTGCCCTGGCCCTGGCGGAGCGGTATCGCGAGGAGTCCGACCCGGATCGCTTCCACCGGGCCAGCCGAGAGGTTGTCCGCCGGCCGTACCTCAACGCCGTTTCCTATCACTTCGCCCTCCGCCAGGCAGAAACTGCTTGCCGGCTGGCCCCGCAGCAGACCGAGTATCCGATCACGCTCGGCATGGCCCAGTACCGGGCTGGCCAGTACCCGCAAGCGTTGGCCACACTGACGCAAGCCGGGCAACACCACGCCAAAACCATGCCGGCGGCCCTGGCGTTTTTGGCCATGACGCAGCACCAACTTGGCCAGAAGGTGCAAGCGCTGGCCACTTTCGCGCGTCTCCAGGCGCTCCTCGGACAGCCCGGTTGGGGCAACGACGAAGCGGCACGCGGCCTGCTCCACGAGGCCGAAATGGCGCTGGGAACCGGCACCGGCAAGCCGTGATGTGAAATTGTTGGGCCAAACAGTTTCCCCGTAACGCCGCCAGGACTGTAGAATACTTGCTAGGCCGATAAAGAGCGCGGCGCGGTGAAATGGCCGACCATCCCAATAAACACATTCGCGAGGCGATCAAGAATGCCCTTTCAAAGGGTTGGCAGCTTACCCAGTGCAGGATCAAAGGACCAGTTGTCCAATCGTAGCCACAAGCGTCCTCGCTTGTGGGCTGCATCAAAGCCCACAAGCGAGGACGCTTGTGGCTACGTCAAACAATACGTCGTTTGTCCTCACACTAGTCTCATGGGCATGTATGGGGATAGCTTTGGTGTCCAGAACGAAGTCGTGATGGCTGCATCGTCCGCGTTTTTTCCACGCCCAGGAACGCAGAGCATCCTGCCCGGTTCATTTGCCGGCGTGTCGATGCCTGCCCACACAGCTAAATAGCAGAAAGAGTGAGAAAACGGCCATGACGCACGAGTTTACTTTGATCCTGGCGTCTTCGCACGTGACGGAAGAACAATGCAATGCCCTTTACGAAGCCGGCTGCGATGACGGCACGATTAGCACATCGCAAGGAGTGAGCCGAATCGATTTTGCTCGCGAAGCACCCGGCCTGGAAGAGGCCATTCGCTCGGCCATAGCCAGCGTTAGCGCGGCTGGCCTTCAGGTCATCCGCGCTGAGATAACGGCCGATAGTCTGGTCGGTCAGCCAGGAAAGTGATGGACTGTGGAGGAATCCCAGTGTCCTCGCAATCCCACGAGGTCCTCAGTTCCGAGGAGAGTGCTGTGGCCGATCCCGCTTCGCCAGAAGAGCAGCCCACCGCCGATCAAGCTCCAGATGACAGGGGAGGCGGCGCCGACCCCGGAGCGCAGCGCACGGGGCTTTACCTCATGGAGGCCAGTCGATCCGAGACCGCGGCCGCCCCGGCGCCGGCCTCTGGGCCGGCGGCCACCATCGCTCATACTCCGGATGGCAGCGTGGCCGGCAGCGACCCGAGCGCAAGGCCGGACCCCGTCCTCCGGTCCTTCGGCGATTACGAGTTGCTGAATGAGTTGGCCCGCGGCGGCATGGGCGTCGTCCACAAGGCCCTCCAGCGGAAACTCCATCGTCTGGTGGCCCTGAAGATGATCCTGGCGGGGCAACTGGCCTCGGCCCAGGACGTGCAGCGCTTCTACACCGAAGCCAAGGCGGCGGCCCAGCTCGACCACCCGGGCATCGTGCCGGTCTACGAGGTCGGCGAGCAGGACGGCCAGCACTTCTTCTCCATGGGCTACGTCGAGGGCGGTAGCCTGGCCGCCCGCGTCAAGGACGGGCCGCTGCCGCCCCGGGAGGCCGCCGAGCTGGTGCGGAAGATTGCCGAGGCGGTGGCCTACGCCCACAGTCACGGCATCATCCATCGCGACCTCAAGCCGGGCAACGTCTTGCTCGACCGCGACGGCGAGCCGAAGGTGACCGACTTTGGCCTGGCCAAGAACCTCGCCGGCGACAGCCAGTTGACCGGCACAGGGCAGGTCATGGGCACGCCCAGCTACATGCCGCCTGAACAGGCGCAGGGCAAGATCCACGCGATCGGTCCCGCCGCCGACATCTATTCCCTGGGTGCCGTCCTTTATTGCCTCTTGACTGGCCGCCCTCCTTTCCAGGCGCCCAGCGTCATGGAGACACTCAAGCAGGTCGTGGAGCAGGAACCGGTCTCGCCCAGGCAGCTGAACCCCGCGTTGGACCGCGATCTGGAAACCATCTGCCTGAAGTGCCTGGAGAAGGAGCCTGGCAAGCGCTACGGCTCGGCGAGCCTGCTGAGCGAGGACTTACGGCGCTTTCTCCGGGGCGAGCCAATCCAGGCTCGACCGGCGGGGCCGCTGGAACGGACCTGGCGCTGGTGCCGGCGCAACCCGGCGTTGGCCTCGGCCATCGGGCTGGCTGCGGCAGCGGTGATGACGGTCACCGCGCTGTCGATTGCATTTGCGGTCTCGCAGTCCCGCTCCAACGCGAAGCTGACGGTGGCCAATGTCGACCTGAGCCACGAACAAGGGCGAACCCAAACTGCCCTGGACAATACGCAGCGCTTGGCGGCCGAACTCGCGCTGGACAAGGGCCAGCTTCTTGGGGAGCAAGGGGATGCCAACGGCGCCCTTCTCTGGATGGCGCGCAGCCTGAAGTTGGCACCGGCTGATGCGGGTAAATTGCAAGCCGTTACCCGGTCAAACTTAGGGTTTTGGCGAACACGGATCAACCCACTACGAGCGATCCTGCGGCACAACGCACAGGTTTTTGCCGTGGCCTTCACGGCAGACGGGAAAACCCACCTGACCGGAGATGCGAACGGCACTGTCCAACTCTGGGACGCCACCACCGGCGAACAAATCCCCAAGCGTATCGGAGAGCCACTCCAGTATTCCGGTGACAAGACATTTCGTGTAGCCTTTAGTCCCGATGGCAAATCCGTCCTGACTGGAGGCGCCGATAGCAATGCACATTTGTGGGACATGGCCACCGGCAAAGAGAAATGGAAGCGAGACCTAGGTGGCTGGATCAGGACAGCAGCCTTTAGCTCCGATGGGAGGTTGCTGATCGGGGTCGTCGGCTCCCAGGGAGAATGGGCACAGCTTTGGTCGGTCGCCACGGGTGAGCCCCTCAGTCCTCGACTGAAGCACGAAGACGTGGTTTTGGCAGTGGCCTTCAGCCCGGATGGCAAGACCTTCGTCACCGAGTCCGGGGTGCCCGATCGAGGACCGGGAGTCGCCCGGTTCTGGGACGCCGATGGTAAAGAAAGCCGCAAGCCACCGGAGCAACCGAGCGGTGCCCTTGGCGTGGCCTTTAGCCCCGACGGCAAGAAACTCCTGACCGGGCACTTCGACGGCAAAGCCCGGCTCTGGGACTTGTCCACAGATCAACAATTGCTTACCCCCCCAATGCATGAAGCCTTGATCCGCCACGTGGCCTTCAGCCCGGACGGCAGGATTCTCCTGACGGGAAGCTATGACTTCACCGCCCGCTTGTGGGACGCGGCCACAGGCAAGCCTCTTAGCCCGCCGCTGCACCACGGAGATATGGTCAAGTCGGTAGCTTTCAGCCCCGACGGCACAACATTCCTGACCGGCGCCATGGACAACACCGCGCGCGTCTGGGAGGTCGCTGGCAATTCCTCTGTCGCGGCTGAGCTGCCGCACGACGAACCGTTCTTTCCGTTATCCTTCAGCCCCGACCGCCAGACGATCATGACCCGAGACGCGCACCAATCGGTCCGGCTTCGGAACGCAGTTAGCGGTGAGCTACTCGGAGAGCCCCTGCGGCACGAATACCTGGTAACGGCCGGTGCCTTCAGTCCCGATCACAAGACCGCCGTGACCGTGGGAGAGAAAAAGACCGCGGGGGCCAGGGCTACAACCACGACCCGGATCTGGAACGTGGCGACCGGCAAACCCATCGAACCACCTCTGGAGCATGATGCGGTGACTGCCGTGGCCTACAGCCCCGATGGCAAGACCGCGGTTACCGGAGGAAGCGGGGAAGCTCAGCTCTGGGAGGCGACGACCGGCGCGAAGATGAAAATCAGATTAAGATTATTCTCAAATGAACATCGGGTCTCTGCCGTGGCGTTCAGTCCTGATGGGAAAACCATTCTGGCCGGAGGCTCGGTGTTCCTAGCCCGGCTCTGGGACGCCGCGGGCGACGAACGGCCGATGAGACTTACGAACATGGTCGCTGCCGAGGCATTCAGTTGCGATGGCAAGACCATTCTGACGGGAAGCACGGACAGTACTGCCCGGCTCTGGGAGGCGGCGACTGGCAAGCAGATCGGGCCGCCGCTGACACATCAAGGCGCGGTGAATGCCGTGGCCTTCAGCCTCGACGGCAGGACTGTATTGACCGGAAGCCGGGACAAAACGGCCCGTCTTTGGGACGTGGCGACCGGCAAACCCCTCGGACCACCCCTCCTGCATCCGGGGCCAGTCAAGGAGGTAGCGTTCTGGCACGACGGCAAGACCGTCGTGACCGCAGGGGAAGACAAGAGCGCCCAATTCTGGCAATTGTCAACGCCCGTGGAGGGTGATGCCGAACAGCTCGAACTCTGGAGCCAGGTCGTAACCGGGATGGAGCTGGAGGCCAACAGCGGAGTGCGCGTGTTGGATGCCACGACCTGGCTGGAGCGGCGCCAAAAACTGATGGATTCTGGCTTCCACAGCCCGTAGGTTCAGGCTGGAGCGCTCTGTTTTCGCTGGGTACTCTCTTTAGCGATAGGATGCAACGTCTCGCATCCCGAGAGTCGTTACGCCCCTGAGGTCTTCCGTCCCGAGGAGGCTGTCGTGTCTGATCCCGCTTGGCAGCAAGAACCGCCGACCATCGATCCCGCTCGCCCGAACCCCGGCGGCGCCGGGGACCGTCCCGCCCAGGGTACAGAGCCTCACCTCCCAGGGGCCAGTCTATCTGAGACCGCGGCCGCCCCGGCGCGGGCCTCCGGGGCGGTGGCCACCATCACTCAGACTCCGGAGAGCAGTGTGGCCGGCAGCGACCCGAGCGCAGGACCGGACCCCGTCCTCCGTTCCTTCGGCGATTACGAATTGCTGAATGAGTTGGCCCGCGGCGGCATGGGCGTCGTCTACAAGGCCCGGCAAACGAAGCTCAATCGTATCGTGGCCCTGAAGATGATCCTGGCGGGGCAACTGGCCTCGGCCCAGGACGTGCAGCGCTTCTACACCGAGGCCAAGGCGGCGGCCCAGCTTGATCATCCGGGCATCGTGCCGGTCTACGAGGTCGGCGAGCAGGACGGCCAGCACTTT
>JBGQLF010000815.1:0-5579 GCA_041499985.1 Gemmataceae bacterium | reverse complement strand
CGTGGCGTTGATGACCGGCCGCAGCTTGGGACGCAGTTCCCTGCCCAGGCGCTCGGCGACCCGATCCGCCACGGTGTCCGCGGTAGCCATACCGTCGACCGCCTCGCCCTGGCTCACGCGCCGGCGCAGCTCGGCCAGTTCCAGCCGAATGGTTGAGACAAGCAACGAATGGGCGTGCTCCCGACCCAGGGCCTGCACTGCCGGCGACTGGAGGACATCATGGACGGACGGCAGCTTACGAAAGGGATTGTCGGCCATGAGTGAACGAACCACAAAGGCACAAAGGACACAGAGGGCAGACACACGGTGCGTCGAATCATCCCGGCGGTTGGGAGGCCGGGGTTTCCTGGTGCGAGGTTAGGACACGCAAATCGCCTTCGCGCCGAGTGACACCAGTGCGGTCCAGGTATTCACAGAGGGGAATCGCGTACTTCCGCGTCGTGCCCAACAGGTCGCGGATCTCCGCCACGGACAGACCCGGTCCCGTCCCGATCTTCTTGGCAAGGAGCCGGCGCATCTCGGCTTCGGTGTCGCTATGCAGATAAACATCGTCCACGATATGGACGAGATGTCCTTCTGCCACACATACCTCGAACAGATCCTTCAGGTTGGCCGCGTTGCCGCCGGCTTGGCCCGCGAAGCTGGCGGGTTCGGGCGGCTGAAAGCGAGCCTCCTGAAAGGCGGCGACGAGCTTGTCCTTGAGCTTGCGCAGGTTCCCACTCAGCTTGGGCTTGAAATCGGCCCGGCCGATCCGGCGCAGATCCCCCACCACTTGCTTGCGCTGGATCAGGCGTTCCACGGTGCCATGTACCAGCGCTTCGTCTCCGACATAATCGAGCTGCGACTGTACCTTTTGCCGGTCGTGTGCCGACATCAGCGGGAACTGCTCGTGTAGCCGGCCGAGTGCCTGGAGGATGCGTTCCTCCAGCTCTCTTACCATGTCGGCGTGGAGGAGCAGACGCCGAGCCGGACTGATCACAATCTCCACAAGGTCGCCTTTGTCCTTGAGTCGGCCAATCAAGGTTTGTGCCTCGGCGGGGCCCACGTGGGCACCACGAACAAGGTCGGCCTCGGTAAAGCCGCTGAAGCCGCCGAACCAGGCCACGGTCAGGACTCGATCGTCGGCCTGGCCGGTCCACAGACGCTCGATGCGCTCCAGAATCTCCAGATGCCGGCGGCGGATTTTCTTGGCGACCGGTTGGAGCACCTGGCCGCCGCCCAGCGTCTGGGTGGCCGACGATTCGCGAATCACGAAGGGTTGGCCCCAGGTGGTCGTGGTCGGCTGCTCCAGAAACAGCTGCGCCAGGCCCCACTGCCCGGGCTCGATGCTGTCGCAGTCAAGCAACGAGACGGCTCCCATGACCTCCGCCGTGCCCACGTGAAAGCGAACCGGCCCTCGGTGTTTGATGGGGCGTTTGACGTCGGCCAGACAATGGAGCCGAACCGTCACGACGCGCGAGGGAATCAGGAATCCGGGCGTGGCCAACTCCTGGCCGCGGAGAACATCCTCGTGATGAACACCAGCGAGGTTGATGGCCGCCCGCTGGCCGCGGTGCACTTGCTCCGCGGGACGATCGTGATTCTGGAGGGAGCGGACGCGGACCTTCTCGCCCCGGGGCAGCCATTGGACCTCGTCACCAACCTGGAGACTGCCGGACGTTACCGAGCCGGTCACCACCGTGCCGTGCCCTTGGACAATGAAGGACCGGTCGATAGCCATGCGAAACCACTCCGAGCCGGTGCGCTCCTGCACCCGCTGGCAAGCTTCGACGATCGCCGTCTTGAGCTGAGCCATGCCTTCGCCGGTGTGGGCCGAGGTGCGCACAATGGGTGCGTTCTCCAGAAAACTGCCCTGCACCAGTTCGCGGATTTCCAGTTCCACCACTTCACGTGTGGTCTCGTCGACGAGATCGCACTTGGTCAGGGCAATGACACCGTGGTGCAGTCCGAGGAGGCGAAGGATTTCCAGGTGTTCGCGGGTTTGCGGCATGACGGAGTCATCAGCCGCAATGACGAGGACGGCCAGGTCGACTCCGGTCGCTCCCGCCAGCATGTTCTTGACGAAGCGCTCGTGGCCCGGCACATCGACGATGCCGAGGCGGAAATCCCCGAGGTCGAGGATGGCGAAGCCGATGTCGATGGTGATCCCGCGGGCTTTTTCCTCCGGCAGGCGATCGCAGTCGATGCCGGTCAGGGCCTTGACGAGCGAGGTCTTGCCGTGATCAATGTGGCCGGCGGTGCCGAGAATCAAGTCGCGTGGCATGAGTGTTTCCCCCGAGGCATCGAGCGGACGGCTCCATTGTACTGCCCCGTGACCAGTAGAGGAAACAGTGTAAAGACGCGATCTGACCTGTTCGTGACGTGCTTCCTGGAGAGCCGGGAACTCAACCACAACCAACTGTTCTCAAGGTCGATCAACACTCGCCGTAGCTTGCAAGAGCCATCTTTCCCATCTTCCCTCCACGGTTCCGAATCTCCCGTTTGAGCCGTGCTGCGCAATTGTAGCGAAAAGTTCAAGCAGGCCGTTTTTCCGGTCGATTCCTGGATGCAGGGCGAGCGCTCTCGCAGCGCCGCCGCCGACATCCTGAAAGACCCGTGATCCCGCTCAGGGTATCATTCCGCAGCAGTTGTTGGGGAGGCAAACATGTCCAGATGGTGGATGGGCACGGCCCTGATCGCGATGTGGTTAGCGGAGACGGCCTCGGCGCAGGCGCCCTACCTGCCGCTCGCCAGCGGAGGCGCTCCGGTCCCTGAACCGATGCCTTGCCCGACCGCACCCGCAGGCATGGCGCCCGCTCCCAGCCAATGCATGTCGGTCGTGGAGCTGCCCAGCAACCTCCCCAACGCCTGGTGTCAAGAGCCTGTCTACTGCCCGCCCGCCTTTTATGTCTACGTCGGTGGCATGGGCCTGCAACGGCAGCGCATGGGCCATGTTCCCATCGCCGTGCTTGACCCGGGCCAGGGGAACACCGGCAACGCACCACCGCGCACGGCACCGGTTGTAAGCGATCTCAATGACATAGATCCCAACTTCAACTGGGGCGTGCGGGCCACGGTCGGCTACCACTGGGAGAACCAGGCGCTGGAACTGAGCGGCTTCTATCTGTTCCAGAACGATTCGTTCAAGGTCACCGCCATCCCGGGCCGGCTGGACTCGTTCTTCTCGCGTCCGCCGCTCGGCTTCGAAGGAGACAATGGTCTATGGCTCCAGGCAGATCAGATCCGGAACAGCCTCAAGACCACACTCGCCAACGCCGAAGCGAACTACCTCTGGTGGCTGGATAGCATCTCGAATGTCCACTGGATCCTGGGTACGCGTTATGTCGATGTCCGTGAACGCCTGTCCGTGTTGACGGATGACGATGGGTTAACCGTCCGCGATATTAATGGCCAACCGGATCTGACCAAGATCGCCACCTACACGACACGCACACACAATCGGATCCTGGCCGCCCAGCTCGGTTTCGAGTGGGATCTGCCGATAACCTGGTGGTTGGCATTCAGCATGACAGTCAAGGGTGGCTGGGGCGCCAACTTCCTGGAGACGGACCTGCTCCTGGAGCGTGGCGATGGCCTGATCGGGCGCCGCGGGGAGCGCAACAATATCTTCTTCAGCCATCTCTATGATCTCGGCTTCTTCCTGGATTGGAACCTGCTTCCCCAACTCCATGTGCGCACCGGTTACAACCTGCTTTGGCTGGAGCACGTCGCCGAGGCCAGTGGTCAGCTGAACTTCGACCTGTCACGCCCGGTCGGCACGCGTAAGCAAGACGGCAGCATTTTCTATCAGGGACCGTCCTTCGAACTCCAGTTCGTCTTCTGATCGAAGGACGAGGGGCAAGGAAAGACAGGTCCGGGTCAGTGCTGAGTACTGAGTACTGAGTACTCAGCACTCTAAGCTCGAATCCCGCGACCCTCGGCGCTCAGGAGGCTATCACTGCAAGGTAACCGTCAGGGTATAGTTCGCCTGGGCGAAGTCCGCACCGAACACCCAGATCAGAATCGGCTCCCCGGCCGTCACACGCACGGACACGCTCTGACTGGTCACGCCGCTGTTCAGGCTCGAGCCCAGATTGATAAGCGTGTTCTGGGCATCGAGCGTGAAGACGCGCAGGTCCAGGTCTCCGCCGCCCACAGGCTGATAGTTGATGGTAACGGTGACCGTCCCGGCCGTGCTCGCCGAGTAACGGAACCAATCGGCATCGGGCAGCCCGTTGGCATGCCGGCCGATGGAAAGGCCCGCAACCGTTTGCGTTCCCGGCGACAGTGAGCCGAAGTTCGTGGCCTGATCGGAGGTATCGTTCGGATCGAAACGATCATCAGCCAGGGCCACGGGCGAAGTGCCACCACCGCCTACCCCACCGGACGTCCCGGACGTGGTAGCGACTCCTAGCACCGTCACCGCCGCCGTGGCTATGTCAAAGGCCGTCTGGTTCGGGTTGAACGGCAGATCCCGGCTGTTGTCGACCCAGGCCGGATGCATGACGCCGCCGAAGAAAGCCAACCCGCTGTAATCGCCGTAGTCATTACTGTTATTGTGATTGCGATTGGAATTGGAAGGCTCCTGGGCCACCTGCATATTGGGGAGGAAACTGAGTCCGCCATCCACGCTGACCGTGGCGAACTCCTCGACATCCGTGTTCGGCACCTTATCGGTATCGCCGGGGCCGCTGCCGGGGTCATTGCGGCAGTCGTACCAGGAAACTCCCAGGACCCCCGTAGTCGGATCAACAACGGCCCTGGGGTTGAATTGGCTATTGGACGTCAGGTCGTCATTGACGCGAACGGGGCTGCTCCAGGTCTTCCCATCGTCATCAGAGAAGCGCGAAAAGGTATTCAGGTCATCGCTTGTGGTACTGGGAGCGTCCGAATAGATGAGATAGACGCGCCCATTATGCGGGCCGCCGCTAGTGTCATAGGCCAAGCTAGCTTCTGCATCCACCGTCCGGACTGACTGCGCTGGGATCGGGCGGAAACCACCGACGTTTGTGGCCGTCGCAACGACCGGCGTGCCGAATCCAGCAAGACCAAGCCCGTCCGGGTCGACGCTGACGAGTATCTGATCCGGTCCCACACCGCTCAAAGCACTCTGGTAGGCGACCACGACCTGTCCCTTAGGACCAATCGCGATATCGCCGAAATCGCCAAAAAGGGGACCTGAATTCGGCACCGTCTCCAACGTACTGAAGGAGCCGACCTGACCCAGTCCCGTGACGTGGGCGCCCGCGGCGGCCTGGGGAGCGCTGGAGCCGACCGGAAGGACGGTCGTGTCGACCGCAGTCGTGGAAATCCAAATTGTCCCTGCTCCAGTCGTCACCGTCGGCTGGTCGTCTGCGGATTGGCCATTTGCTTTTCCGGCGGGATCGGTCAGCTGGGCGATCGCCCGGAACGTCACGCCCCCGTCCGTGCTCAGCGTCACGATGACCGATGTGGCGGTCGCATCGATATACACGAAGAAGAGATTGCCAAACTGGTCGGACAATTCGGCGCCGCCCGCATTGTCATTGAAGGCCACACTGACGGTTCCATGAAGGGACAAGTGCCACCAAACTTGGTGAAAGAACTTTCCTTCAACCGCG
>JBGQLF010000814.1:0-5586 GCA_041499985.1 Gemmataceae bacterium | reverse complement strand
GGTTGAGGTGCGCCCCGCTGATACGACCGGCCACGCACACCCCCATCAGCACGCCCAGTCCCCAACCCAGCGTGATGTTCGTGTAGCCGCCTTTGGCCACTTCGCCGGGAGCGCCCGTCCCGAAGAGGACCACCATAGCTACCACGCCATCGCCGAAGGCGATCAACACGAGGGTGCCGAGGAATTCGGCCAGCAGCTCTCCGGTTAAAGCATTCTTCGCCATCTGCTCAACCCCGCCAGCGGTTGTGCTCCGTCTGCCCAGCACGTTGACGCAAGCTTGTGGGACTTCCCTTTGCAACACCCCAGGAATACGCTATGTCAAGCGAGCATTCCACAACAAATTCCCGCCTCCCGGAGTGACAGCTCCATGCATCCGCACCGCTACACTGTCCGACGTCACCCTGGCCGAGCGCTCCCCGCGCTGGCAGTCTTGCTCCTCGCCCTTAGCCTGAGTGCGTCGGCCCACGCTGCCGACAAGCCAGCCCCGGTCACCGTGGAGCGCGATCCGACCTCCCTCGGGGGTGCGCCGTTTGAGCGTTACTTCACACACGACAAATTCGGCCGAAAGATCACGTTTTATCTATCCGTGGTACAGTCGGCCAAGCCACCCTTGCCGCTGGCGGTCCTCATCCAGGGTTCTGGCTGCCAGTCGGTCTTTCAGAAACGCGACGACAAGATCTTGGGCGGGTTGCAAAACGTTCTGCTGACGGCCGTGCAAGGGCGAGCACGTGTTCTGATCGTCGAGAAACCGGGAGTGAGATTCCTCGATCAAGCTCAGCGGCCTGGCAGCGCTCAGGGCGCTGCCCGTGAATTCCTGGAAGAGCACACGCTGCCGCGCTGGGCCGAAGCGATCGGAGCGGCCATCCGGGCGGCGCACACGCTCCCCGGCATCGACACTCGCAAGACGCTCGTCATCGGCCACTCGGAGGGCGGCATCATGGCCGCACGGGTGGCGGCGGAGAATCCGCATTTGACCCACGTGGCCAGTCTCGCGGGCGGCGGCCCGACGCAGCTGTTCAGCTTGGCGGAGCTGGCCCGCCAAGGCTATCTCGGCGATCCGTCCCAGGATGCCGAGGCACGGGTGCGCAGCGTGTATGAGGGCTGGGCCAAGATCCAGGCCGACCCGGAGAGCGTGACCAAGTTTCAGTGGGGCCATCCGTATCGGCGCTGGTTCAGCTTTCTGAAGTCTTCCGTCACAGCGGAATTGCTGCGCTCCAAGGTACCGATCTACCTCGCACAAGGTGCGGAGGACACGAATTCCCCCGTCGGCGGATTTGACGTGCTGTATGCCGAACTGCTGGCACAGGGCCGCAAGGTGACGATGGAACGCCTCCAGGGGGCCAATCATAGCTTTCAGCCGAAGGGCGCGTCGGGCTATCCCAAGGAGATGCAGGAGTTACTCGGCCGGGTCGTTGACTGGTTCTTGAAGAGCGATCCCCAAGTTGCCCCATCCCCCCCGGATGCCGGGCGTTCCTCCCAAGACCAACCGAGCAGAACACGCATCTAGTGCGGGATCAAGAGACCTGTTGTCGGATCGTAGCCACAAGCGTCCTCGCTTGTGGGCGGGTCCAAGCCCACAAGCGAGGACGCTTGTGGCTACGTTGAATAACACGTCGTTTGTCCTCGCACTTGGCGATACAATCAAAGCAACGGCTGCGAACGAACGTGGCCGAAGGCGTCGTTCTTCCGCCAGAGAGGACGGTTGTGGCCGCAGGATGAAGTTGCTGACAGGGAGACAGGCATGCTCTGGCTGTGGCTGGTTCCGGTGCTGCTGGTGCTCGGCGTGGTGCTCCTCCTGTTGGTTTGGCGGCCGCTCCGGGCGCTGACCCGGGAGATCCAGGTCGAGCGGGCCCGCGAGTTATTCGTCCTCCAGCGCGAGCGCCTCGAGGCCAAGTTCGTCACCGCCGCCTCCGCCACCGGCAAGCCACGCGGTCTGCGCTGGAAAGATTGCGCTTTTGAGACCGCGGTGGAGTTGGCGCGCGACCGCCAGACCGGCCAGCTGGTTGCGCTGGCGCCGGTGACGATCCAGTTCGAAGCGATCCAGGGCAGCGACATGGAAGATCTGCCGGCCGTTGGCAATCTGCGCAATGCCTCGGCTGTGTTCTATTTTCAACGCGGCCAATGGCTTACTGCCGGCAAAGCGATCTTCAATATGAACCCCGACGAAGTGATTGCCCACTTCAAGAACCAGTACGAACGCGTGGAATTGTAGCCACCTGGGCCAGCATTCACACCTTGCGCGATTCGTCTTCCCACGCCTGGCGCACCTCGGGCAGTGGATATTCCACAATCGGCACCCCGAGTGTCGGCAGTTCTTGCAGCCGCCGCCATCCCCGGGTCACCCGCGCTTCCTGTTCCGCCACATAGGCCGCGTCCAGGTATTCCTTGGCGAACGCTCCTTCACAGCGGACCGGGGTAAACTTGGGATCGATAATAAACTGTGCCAGGCTCGGATTGCAGCGGATGTGCCGTTCAGGCAGCAGGTGCAGTTTCTCCGGATGCACTTCACCCATCACATAGCGGAGATACAGGTCGGAGTCCGTGATCGCTTCGACATCCCCGCCGCAGACGTCGCAGAGATAGCCCTGTTCGCATCGAGCCATGCGTGCACCTCGCTGGGGGCCCGGCGACCCAGGCCTAGCTTTGGAGGATAGGTCCGGCTGTCCAGGCTGTCAAGGAGACCGGCGAGCAGCTGTCAGCGTGAACGGAGCGTGGATCACCCCAACGAAGCCATCGCGCGACATCGGAAAAAGGGGGTGGGCGCGGCGTGCACGGAGCGGACGTGCCGGTGATAACGGGGAGGCGGTTTGGCAAACTTGTTCGGGCAAAGATTCACCGCCACTCCGAGCAGACAAACGCCCTGCATCGAGCGACAATACCTGACAGTCAAGAACACAAGGGAGCAATGCCTGGGACCTGGTTGGTAGTCGGCTCTTACGGAGCACCCCGAGAGGTTCGATGAGCGTGCATCATAAACTCACTAGCTCGAAGCGCCAGCGCGGGAACAAGCCTCCCTCGCTGGCGCTTCGGGCTCGTGTCAAGCTTCTCTATGCTCTGGGATGCCTCGTCGTCGTCTTCCATGCTGAGGCCCAGCACTCGTGGGCGGAGGCGCATCCTGTTCCCGGAGCTCCCCAGTCGTTGCCGCCCTCTTCGCCGGAGCCGCCCCTGGCGGACTCGTCCGCCGCGACTCACCCTGCTCCCACGCAGGGCACTCCGTGTCCGGAAGATCCGCCCACGCCGGTGGTCGCCATTCGCGTTCGCGTCCCGGCCCAGGTCCGGGGGCAGCAGGATATCGAATACCGCCTCTGTGTCGAAAACCGCTCGCCGGCCAACGCTCATCATGTCATCGTGCGCAATCCTCTGCCAGCCAACGCGCGTTTCGTCCGGGCCAATCCCGAGCTGAGCGCGCGGGACCCCGAACTCGTGTGGCAACTCGGCACGCTGGCTGGGGGCGCCTGTCGGGAGATCGTCCTGGTGCTGGCGCCGACTGCTCCGGGCGAAGTCAAGAACTGCGCGCGGGTCCAGTTTGAGCATGGCCAGTGTGTCAGCACACAGGTCCTGCGTCCCAGCCTTAGTCTGCACAAAAGCGGGGCTGGCCAGGCGGTCCTCTATGATGCGCTCACGTATCAGCTGACGGTGACCAACAGCGGGACGGCGCCTGCCACCCAGGTCGTGCTGACAGACACCCTGCCGGCCGGACTGGAGCATGTGGGCGGCAAGAGCCTGTTGACCTGGGAGGTGGGAACGCTGGCCCCGGGACAATCACGCTCCGTCGAGTATCAGGTTATCGCCAAGGCGGTTGGCCGGCTTTGCAACCGGGCCGTCGCCACGGCCGCGGGTGGACTGAGGGAGGAGAAGGAGGGCTGCGTCACGGTCGTCGAGGCCAAGCTGAGCCTCAAGCAAACCGGCCCGGCTCGCCATTACGCCAATCTACCGGCGACCTACCAGTTGATCGTGAGCAACCCCGGACCGGTGCCGCTGACCAACGTGCAGCTGGCCGATGTACTACCGCCGGAGTTGACTTTTGTTAGCGCGGGCGAGAGTGGCCAATTCAGCGATAGACAGGTGCGCTGGGCCCTGGGCACGCTCGCTCCCGGTGCCAGTCGCATCGTGGAGCTCGTGCTGCGTGCCCAGGCATCCGGCCGGCTTTGCGTTCGCGCCGCGGCAACCGCCGACCGGGGGCTGTCGGCGGCAGAGGAGACCTGTACGAACTTCGTGGGCGTGCCGGCCTTGCGCTTGGAGGTGAACAACGCCGACGATCCGGTCGAAGTCGGCGCGGAAACGCACTATACCATTACTGTGCGCAATTTGGGAACGGATCCCGTGACACGGGTGACCATCGTGGCGATGGTTCCTGAACAGCTGGAGATCCTTCGAGCAGTGGGGGCCGACACCCGCAAGGAGGGGGCCAAGGTCCTGTTTGCGCCCGTGACGCTGGCGCCAGCCGCCGAGGCACGCTATGAGATCGCCGTGCGGGCGCTGCGAGCCGGCGATGTACGCTTCCGGGTGGAGCTGACCGCGGACCAGTTGACCGCCGGTCCCGTGCACCAGGAAGAGAGCACGACGATCTACACGAACCTACCGGCATCACGGCGGAAACGCTAAGAAGTTCCCGTTCTACTCGACGCGGGATGGTTTGACCTGAGCCCGACGCGCCAGCGAGGAATGTTCCCTCGCCGGCGCGTCGGGCTCAGGTCAACTTGGGTCGCGTTGAGCCCGGAGCAAGGTCCCGCGTTTCACACTCCCGGCAAACCATTCGCGGCGCGCGCCACCGACTCGATGACGATGGCTGCCAGGGCGGCGCCGTAATCCAGGTCGATGTTCGCCATGGTATCGTGCGTGTCATGATAGCCGGAGCGGTTGATGTCGTAATCCTCCATGAACAGCACCACGGGCACGCCCGCGTCGGAGAAGATCTCACCGTCCGTGTTATACAGCGTGCTATGCGGATCGGTGACGGGCCGAATCTGGCCGCGCAGGGCAAGATGGGCGGCGGTTTCCGGCACCGCCGCGCCATAAGGGCTGCGCCGGCCTCGCGGACGGCCGTGGCGGTCGCCGCGCTGGTTCCACACCGGCACCGACTCGTTCCAGGTCGCGTTTGCCAGCTGCGCCTGCTCGGCCAACCACAATGAGGCCCGGCTCGTGCCCGGCGCGATCTGAAATACGTCCCGCTCCCGATCGTTGTTGTGGGCAATCATATCGGACACGTAGATGCCCTGGACCTGGACACCGGAGAGGTCGTGCTTTTCTCCCCCGGGCAAGTCTAATACGAGCTGGCCTTCAACCAGCGCCTGCGTCAGATGGCGGGCACCCAGACAGTCGGCCGGGAACTCTTCACCGGTCAGGTGGACCAGCCACACGTCGCAGCCCAGGCGGCCCTGCTTGCTCAGCTCGAAGAAGATCGGGGCGGCGAGCATCAGGGCGGCGGTGGCCGAATGATTGTCATCGGCACCGCAGGCCGCCACCCGGGCGCCCCGGCCGCCGTAGTCCTTCTCGTAGCGGTCCGCCATGTAGGCCGTGTCGTAGTGGTCGGCCATCAGGACCGCCCGGCCGCGGTCCTGGCCCGGGATGATCACGAGCAGGTCC
>JBGQLF010000813.1:0-5587 GCA_041499985.1 Gemmataceae bacterium | reverse complement strand
GGGCGCTGGTTGCAGGCTGGGCCCCAGATCAATGGCTGCAAACCCGCGTTGCTGCATTATCTCGGTCGGGACCATCTGGTGGCTTTGCAGCGCTATTTCCGCCGCTGGACAGACGTGGAGGTCTTCCTCGGCTTGCCCTGTGGAGCGCCGGGCCAGCCGCCGGGTGATCACAAATCTTCTGCGGCGGGGATTGCCGTCCGCTAGAATAAAAGGATGCCCGTGGGTTCGGCGTACTCTTTTGGACAAAGGACTGCCGTGCCATCCGTTCCTGCTCCCCGTCACCTGCGCTACCCTGTGCTGCTCTCCATCGGGGCAGCCGTTCTGACCCTGGGGCTCAAGGGCGCGGCCTATTACGTCACCGGTTCCGTGGGGCTGCTCTCCGATGCGTTCGAATCCGTGGTCAATCTGCTGGCAGCTCTGACGGCCTTCTTTTCCGTGTGGTATGCGGCCCAGCCCGTGGACTCGTCGCACACCTATGGGCATGAGAAGATCGAGTTCTTCTCCAGCGGCATCGAGGGCGCCCTGATTCTGGTGGCGGCGGCGGGCATCGCCTGGTACGCCGTTCACCGCCTGTTGCTGCCGGAGTTGCTCCAGGGCCTGGACGTCGGCACCATCCTGTTGCTAGGGGCGGCGCTCATCAACCTGGGCGCTGCTCAAGTCTTGCTGCGGGCCGGCCGGGCTCACGGCTCGATCGTCCTCGAGGCCGATGGACGACACCTGATGACGGATGTCTGGACGTCCGCCGGTGTGCTTGCCGGTCTGGGACTCGTCCGGCTGACGGAAATCAAAGAACTGGATCCCCTTATCGGCCTGGTAGTGGCGGCCAACATCGTCTGGACCGGATTTGATCTGGTACGGCGCTCTTTTAACGGGCTGATGGATCATGCCTTACCCTTGCCGGAGCAAGCGGCGGTGCGGGAGGCGATCGAGCGCTGCCTGGAGTCCGGGATGGATTATCACGCCCTGCGCACACGGCAGGCGGGCTCGCGGCGGTTTGTCGATTTTCATCTGCTCGTGCCGGGAGCGTTCAGCGTCAAGCGGGCCCACGGGATCACGGGCCGCATCGAGGACGCGGTGCGCACGACCCTTCCGGGGAGCGAAGTGACGGTTCATATTGAGCCAATCGAAGAGCCAGCCGCCTGGCACGATAGCGCCCTGTTACCGATCGAGCAGGCGGCACGCCGAGCCCAGGCCGAGCAGACGGGAGAGCGGCCGCCGGCTTAGGTGGGCGGCGGGAACCTACGCATCAGGCGAGCGTCGGCGAAGTGTTTCCAGCTCGAGGCGCAAGCGGGCGACTTCGGCCTCGGCCCGCGCTTCTCGCACTTCGGCCTGGGCCCGCTCGAACTCGGCCACCTCAACCCGCTCGGCCGGCAGCGGCAAGCATTTCTGGGTTGCGGGATCATAGAACCGCAGTTCCCCGTTCACCGCTTCTAGGTGTAAGCCGAGCACCTTGCTTGGCAGCCGACCTTTGACCGGCTTGATCGGCACGTAACGGCCCCTCTGCAATCGGTAACCTTGCAACTGCGGCCGCAGATACTCGCCATACGGATCGAAGAGGAAGTACTCGGTCACCTTCAGGGTGTCTTGGTAAAGCACAAACTTCGTCTGGAGATCTTCTTTCCGCGTGGACTTCGACGAGATTTCGATCACCAGGTCGGGCCCCTTGCCCTCTTCCCAGACCAGGTAGAGGCGGCGCTCCGGCGTCGGGTTCTTGGCGATCTCCTTGGTGACGAAGACGTCGGGCGACACGTGCCGCCGGGGGTTGCCCAGCTCGTAGTACATCACCATGTTGCCCGACACATACACGTTTGGGTCACCGGCGTACCAGCGCTCAAGTGTTGCGATGGTATCGGTCATAATCTTGCGATGACGAGGCGTCTCAGCCATGGGGCGGCCATCCGAATCCGAGTAATGAATCTTCCGTGATACAGTGACACGACCTGTCGCCATTACGAAGCACCTCCGATCCGAAGACTGCCACCGAGTCTGGTCCCTGGGTATCGCCTGATCCCGGCGATGCTACTATACCACGATGAGCGAACGGACAAAACCCGGCCAGTTCTGAAAAGGCGCACAGCAGGAACTGGCTCCGGCGGTGAGCTGGGTTTTCCCGATTTTTTCATCCGAGCTGTCAATTCTCCCCCTGACTTGCAGTTAGTACCTTAGGGGGTTGTCATGAACTCAGTTGTCGCAGACTCCGCCGAAACCCAGCGCCTGCTTGGCCAGGTTCGCGCCGGCGAACCCGGGGCGACCGATCGGCTCCTGGCTCGGCACCGTCCGTTTGTGTACCGGCTCGTCGAGCTGCACCTCTCGCCCAAGCTGCGGGCGCGGGTGGATCCGTCCGATGTGGTGCAGGAGACCCAGATGGAGGCTCTACGCCGGCTGGAGCAGTATCTGGAGCACCCTTCCCTGCCATTTCGGCTATGGCTGCGGCAGTTGACCTGGGATCGTCTGCTGATGCTGCACCGGCGCCATGTGAAAGCGGCACGCCGAACAGTGGACCGGGAGCTGGGACTGCCCGAGGACTCCTCCATCGAGCTGGCCCAGCGGCTCCTGGCCGGGGGCTCGACACCCAGTCAGCGACTGATCCGGGAGGAGTTCGCCCAGCGGGTTCGCCAGGCCGTCAGCCGATTGCCCGAGGCGGATCGGGAAATCGTGATGCTGCGGAACTTCGAGGGGTTGTCCAACCAGGAGGCGGCTCGGTCCTTGTGGCAAGTGGAGCATTGCGTTAGACTCGGAGTCGTGTCCCCAACCGCAGGAACCGTTATGTCATCGCCCACAACCAAGCCGACTCATGATCTGACCGGGAGGAGATTTGGTCATTGGTACGTGATGGCCTACGCCGGTCAGCGGGATGGCACTCACTACTGGAAATGCAGGACTCCCCTGTTCCTGATCGACATGGTACTGCCGGAACCCGACATCCGGCAGCGAAAAGTCGATCCGGGGCGCCAGTATCAAGCGCTGACCGGCTGCATTTTCGGACTCTGGGAGGTTCTTCAGATTGCAGGTCCGCGCCAGGCCAGCTCCTCCAGGAAAAGGCCCATGCGCCAATGCCACTGCCGGTGTACGTGTGGCAGCGAGCGCACCATCAAGGAGGATGACCTTACATGTGGACGGACACTATCTTGCGGTTGCCAACCGACGGAGGTACTCCAAAAGGAGCGCGGGGCGTGGCGTGCCAAAGTCTGGCGATCTTACAGCCGCTCGTTTCCGAAAAGACCCCAGCCTCCCGGCAAATGGAGCCGCGCGATGAAACGCGCCCTTTTCCGAAGTCAGCCGGCGTGCGTGCTCTGCCGTGCTGCCGACACCCTGCACATCCACCATGTCCGGCCGTGTACAGCTGGAGGCCATCTCGAACCTGGAAACGTGGTCCGGCTCTGTGCACCTTGCAATCTCTCCGTAGGTGCCCTCGAACCTCGGGACTTGCCGCCGGATATGAGGCGCCCGATCGAAACCGCCGCCGTGCTCTTCAAAAAGTGGTGGAAAGGTGGCTGCGTGGAATCAGAGATACCGGAGATGCCCCCGCCAGCGGAGTGGCCGCCTCCTCCCATCGACCCCAACCTCGTTGCGCTCTTGCGGGCTATGGAACACGACCCTGACGCCACCATCCCCGCCCTCGCCGGTTGGCTGAAAGAGCGCGGCGACCCGCGCGCCGCCGCGATACGGAAGGTGACAAGGCTGAAGACCATCGTAACCGAGGCGTGGACGGAAGCGAATGAGCTAGTTTGTTTGGTAATATCCCTGGACGGCAAGGTCTCTATTCTTCAGTCGATTCAGTCGATATACCGCGGAGACACAGAAGCAGACTTGGATGAGGAGATGCTCCACTGTCTCCAGCGTGCTCGTCAGTCGAGATGCCGCGGGGATACCAAAGATACACTTGCGCGGCGAGTCCAGGAGGAGCGAAGGCGTCACCGAAGCGCTGAAGTGTGGCGCCGGCTCGGCCTCACCCCCAGCGGCACCTGCGCCCTCCGGCGGCACCTCGGCTTCAATTCCGGCGCCCCCGAGGCATTGGCTGGCGAGCCCCGGCCAGACATCGCTGTCGAGGAAATGGTGCAGTTGGGGGAGCAGCAAGTGCAGACCGCCCGCAACCGAATTAGGATGGCCCTGTACCGCCTGAGAACACCCAAGCGGCTATGAAGCCTTCCGCGCTGGGATGCCACGCCGCTGCCGGAGAAGCCCTGACTGCAAGGGGGCTGACGCGGTAAACCGATGCGGATGCCGGCGGCGGGAGCGGCCCACGCTCTCCGCCGCCGTTTTGTTCTCGGAAACCGTGATGCCGTGTAAACCGTTCTCGACCCTGCCCCCGCTGGTGCGATATCATGGGAGCATGGAACCAAAAACGGCTCTGCGTTTCACTTTGAGGTCCAAGCGATGACGAGAACCGTGTAGGCCGTCTACGAGAATGGGGTCCTTCGCCCCCTGGACCTGCTTAACCTCCCCGAGAATGAGCGCGTGACCGTCACCGTCGCCAACGGAACTCGCTCTGCCGCAGAGGAGCTTCTCGACACGGAGTTTCACGCGGCGTGTGCCCGTGAGGCCGACCCGAGCATCACCCTGGAAGCTGTCCGAGCGGCGCTTTCCAGCATTCCCGGCTCCAGGACGGAAGACTTCATCGCTGAGCGGGATGAACGCTAGATGCCGAACAACTTCTTTCCCTGGCAATGGATCGGAGGATTGGAAGTGTCTGACGCCTCAACCCTGAGCAAAGCAGAAGCGCACCGGCTGGTGGATCAACTTCCCGAGAACGCCACGTGGGAAGATCTGGTCTACCGCATCTATGTTCGGCAGTCCATCGAAGCCGGAATCCGAGATGCGGACGCAGACCACGTGGAATCCGTGGCGGAAGTCCGGCGCTCGTTCGGGTTACCGGAATGATGGTCTCCTGGACCCAGAATGCCAAACGCGAGCTGCGTGCGGCGCATGACTATGTGGCGCAGAACTCCCCGCGCTACGCGCAGGGGTTGGTGGATCGGATCACGCGCAAGACGGAGCAATTGGCTCAGTTTCCTCAACTCGGGGCGGAAGTGCCTGAGTACGAAGATGAGTCGATTCGGGAATTGCTGGAACATTCCTATCGGATCATCTATCGGGTCCGCGAAGAGCGCGTGGAAATCTTGTCCGTGGTGCACGGGGCTCGGCAGTTACCTCCCAATGTTCCAGGGGACGTCTAACCGAAAGGAGACGATCATGATCGAACTGACTGACGCACAGCGGCAGGCCCTGGCCCAATCGGGGCCAGAGGCAGCCGTCGTGGAGACGAACACTCCCTATGTCCTTGTCCGCAAGGAGATTTACGAGCGGATGAAGGAACTTCTCTACGACGACAGCCCCTGGAGCGACGAAGAAATGGACCTCCTGGCGGAGGAGGCAGGAGCGCTGCTCGACAATTACCGGAAGGAACCATGAACCTCAACCGTGGCGACGTGGCCATGCCTCGCTTTCCCCACAGTGCGCTTACCGAATCGGACTGCTCACCCCGTGCCGAATTGCCGATCCCCCGCATCGCCCAATCCCGGCACGATATAGGAATGCTCATTGAGATGGCTATCGATGGCCGCCAAATGAATCAGCACGTCCGGAT
>JBGQLF010000812.1:0-5587 GCA_041499985.1 Gemmataceae bacterium | reverse complement strand
GGTCCTGGCGGTGGCTCTCTCGCCCGATGGGCGGCGCGTCGCCAGCGGCGGCGCCAGCGCCCGTGGGTCCGGCGTCGTTCGCCTCTGGGACACGGCGACCGGGATGCCGGTCTGGTCCACCGAGGATCACACGGCCGAGGTGCTGGCGATCGCGTATGCGCCGGACGGGTCCTCGGTTGCCACGGCTGCTGCCGACGGCCTGCTGAAGCTGCGCGATCCGGCAACCGGCGCCGTTCGGCAAACTCTGGCAGGGCATGCAGGAGGGGCAACCTCCCTCGCCTTCTCCGCCGATGGCGCGCTGCTCGTCTGCGGCGAAGGTCATGGCGCGACGCGCCTCTGGGAAGTCAGGACGGGCCGGCTGCTGCGGACCTGCAAGGCCGCGGGATCACAGGCCGCAACCGTCACGACCGATCGACTGTTCACCTCCGTCGCCCTGAGCCCGGACGGCGCGACGCTGGCGGCCTGTAGTGCCACCATGGGCAACACGTTTGGCGAGCCGGTGCGGTTCTGGGACGCTCGGTCCGGCGAGCTCAAGAAGGAATTCGCCGACCAGCCGCACAGCGCCCGGCCGATCGCCTTGTCGCCCGACGGGTCGATCCTGGCAGCAGGCGGCAAGACGATCAAGCTCTGGGACGTGCGGACCGGAAAACTGCTGCGCGAGCTCTTCGGGCATCTGAAGAAAACCCAAGCCATCACCTTCTCGGCCGACGGGCGGCTCCTGGTCAGCGGCGGCAGTTACGGGACGACGAATGCCTGGGAGGTCGCGACGGGACGCCATCTGGTCACGCTGTTTACCTTCTCCGAAAGTCGAAAGGGCACGGTCGCGGATGATTGGCTGGTCTACAGCCCCGACGGGTTCTACGATGGCTCGCCGGGCGTCGAACGGTACCTCGCGTGGCGCGTCGGCGAGGACCTCCGGACACCCGACTCCCTCGGCGCGCAACTCCACCGCCCGGATTGGCTCGAATCCGTCCTGAAACTCCAGCTGCCGAAACCCGGCTCGCGCTGAGGCCGGCCCATCATCGAGTTGAACAGTCCGAGCCGTCCGGCAGATCGGGCCGCGTCGGTCGGGATTGCTTCGAGGAGTGCCACCGCCTGCTTCTGGGTGAGCGACGGGGTCGAGTTCTTCGTCACCTTGAAGCGGGATTCGTTCATGGGTTTGCCTCCCGAAGTGGTTGGGGCCAGCAACAGGACTCCTCGGTTATCCTGGCAAACTTCGCAACACAGGCATTGACTTCAGTGCGCGCGCACGTCGGAAACGTGTCTCCGAACATGGAAACGCCACTCTTAGGAAGGAAACGGAAGACAGGCATGGGCAAGCTTCTTGGCGGCAGGGCCGCCGTCGGCTATTTCAGATCGATGTCGTACGTGTTCGCGCCACTCTTGACCGAGTAGGTCAAACGGGACTTGTTGATGTCCTCGTATTGCTCTGGAATAGGAAACCAACCCGGGACGGGCGGTCGGGGCGGCGGCGGCGGCCTCTCGCCGCGGACGAGTGGCTGGAACCTACTGCTTTGGGGATTGGCGCTGCTCACGGCTACGCGGGCTTCGCCGACGGGCACTCCGGGAATGGAATAGCTGCCGTCACTTTCAATGTTCGCCTGATGGAACGTCTTATCAGCCGCCTCGAGCTGGACCGTCCCGAAGACCAGTGCTTTGCCTTTGTAGCTGACCTTCCCGGACACATCCCCGCGACCCGCGCAGCCCACGACGACCAGCATCAGGAGAGCAATCACCCCTGCTGGGCGTAAGCAGCAGCGCACCAGGGCGCTACACCGAGATCTCATCGACTGCTTCCTCCGAAAAACAAGTAAGGATGAACGAAGCAGGAGGAATCCAAAGGGATCTCCTGCTTCGTGCATCCATCATCCTACCTCACTAAAAAGCATCGCTTGGGACGACCTCTCCTCCCGCCTTCGTGGCCAGGGCCGCCTGGATGGCGGTGCCGATATTATAGGACAGGAAATGGACCGAGCCGTCGCAGAAGAGCCAGTTGCCACCGCCGGAGTGCTTGCTCCAGAAATGGTTCCCGTCGCAGGGGTTGTTCCCGTCGCCCTGCCGGAACCACTGTTGGCCTCCAGGGCAGGCTTTGCCGAATTGGTCTGTGTCGTTGCACCACTGCTGCCGGTTGGGCAGTCCCATGGAGCTATCGATCTCGGAATAGACCCAGGCTCCGCAATAGAAGCCTCCTCCCGGATAACTCGCGTACGAGGGCCGCTCACCCACCATTAACGTATTCGAGGTGCCGTCGGTGATCGACGTAATGGTCGTGCCACTGCTCCATGTGAGTCCAAAGTTGGAGGCGGGCAAAGCTCCCGTGAAGTGGCCCCAATAATAAAACACCCCCTGGGTGTTGGTATTCCAAGGATCCCGCTGATCCGTGTTGGGGGCATTGACACCCAGATAGTTCCCCATGGCGTAGCCGTCACTCGACACCTTGGGGCCGTCGGAAGGGCAAATGAGTGTCTTCACAAGGTAGTCATTGCCAACCGCCACGTTGCGGATGAAAGATCCCGAGGGGGCGTTAATGGCGGGGGGCGTGTTTGGCCCGGGGTTAACCGTTGGGCCCCCCGGCCATGGGGTCGTCGCGGGCCGCAGCTGCGGGGTGAAAGGCTGCTCGAAGTAGGGGAACAGATGCGCGATCCAGTTGCAGCGCACGCTGTCACTGATGTTGACGTTTTGGTAGGGGAAGCGATTGTTGGTGTCGTGGTAGTTGTGCAGGGCCAGGCCGATCTGTTTGAGGTTGTTCGTGCAGCTCATGCGATTGGCGGCCTCGCGGATCTTCTGCACGGCCGGCAGCAGCAGCCCGATAAGGACGGCGATGATGGCGATCACCACCAACAACTCGATCAGGGTGAAGCCCCCTCGACTTCGCACTCGGACGCTATCCATGATTAAACCTCCAAATAAGAGAAGAGAAAGCCAAAACTTCGTCGCTTCGGACGTCGGTGGCCCGACTGCTCGCCGCCGTCGGACCGCAAACCTCCGTCAGGCAGCCGGACACAACGTGGCCACAAGGAGAGTTCTTGACGAATCTAAGCCTACCGCATTCAGCGAACACGCAAGTAGCGATTTTCACCCATCACAAACCGATTGTCAATTTGTAAATCACTCGGCCGATTATTCAGCCTACCGAGCTGGCTCAACGCGCTGACCTTCCATACGTCTCGTTCGGGTACAGCTCTTCAATGGTCTTTCCCGGTGTGAGGTCCTTGCCTGCCAGTCCGGCATAGTCCCGGCCGTACCGATGGGCGCGAAACATCGAGCCTCCGCCCACCGGTCCGAATTGGCCGTCGCCACCCTGCTCGGACCTGGGCGGTCCATAGCCGCCTCGGATGGGATTGATGTATTTCCAGACGACCTCTCCCTCCGTGGTTACTTCGAACAGGGTGCCATTACTACCCGAACAGATGAGGGTGTTTCCGTTGGGAAGCCGTTGGGCACCGGAAAGGAGCATGGAATAAAAGTCCGACTTCTTCGGGGCGGTGTAGCTCCAGATCAGCTGGCTCGGCCCGAAGGTGGATGCGGAGGAGCGCGCGTAACCGCCGTTGCCGTCCACTGGAAGAACCAGTTCTTCCACCGACGAATAATTGCCGTCCGTCCGGCCACTTCCGTTGTTGAACACCAGCATGTGTCCTTCACCGGGAAGACCGGGTGGAATCCAGTGCGCGCTATGGGGGGCAAACAGCCGCTGCTCCGCCTTGGTGCCGGCGCGGTGGGTGCGCGGGTTCCCCCACCGGTACAGGAAATCGCCGCCTTTCCCGCCGCGGCCGCCGTGGTGGCCGGCCGCTTCGGCCTTCGTGGTACTGTGATCGATAATCCAGAACTCGTTGAACGGGAGAGAAGTCACCGCAATCTGGTCGAGCGTGGGGTTGTAGGCCACCGCGTTGAGGTGAGACCAATCGGGATTGATGCGTGATTGATTCGCAGGCGTGCCGCTTCCCACGTACCCGATAGACCGGAGCTTGTCGATTCCACCCTTCTGACTCGCGATCACGCCGACCGGGTTCTCGTAGTAGTTGAAGTCCATCAGCTCCGGATGCTCGGCGACCTTTCCGAAGTTCGCTTTGGACGGGTCGTGGTCTTGGACGAGGTGATCCCAGAGGTGCCACTCCCACACTACCTCGCCGGTCGTTTTGCCCGTGGGCTTGACTTCGATCAGGCCGTCGAGCAAAAAAAGCCTGCGGTCCACCAAGTCCGGTTTGCGACCGGCGGCGACGGCTTCCGGGATGGTCTTCCTGTCCCACACGATCATGAGCACGTTGCCGTTCGGAAGCCGTGTGATATCGTGGTGCGGAAGCTGCTTGTCACTGGTGAACTTGAAGTCCCAGACGAGCTCGCCTTCCCAGGTGAATTCCCGCACACGCCCGCCGGCGCCGGGACCGTCGGTGCCTGGTGCTCCCGGCAGCAGCTCGGCGCGCAACAAATGACCACTTTCGAGCAAGGAAGTGCCCAGGGCGGGAGTAGAGTCGCTCTCCCACGTCCGCACGACTTTTCCTTGCATATCGATCAGATAGCCCCTTGTGGACTTCACAGGTGCGACCAAGGTATACCCTTGATACGCCTCCGGTTCGCTGATCCATAGCCCGAGCTTGACTGGAGGCTGCTTGGACGGTTCGACGCTGCCCTGTACAGCTTCGACGCCATCTTCAGACGCTCCCGATTTGACTCGGGACGGAACTCCCCACTGTGTCCTTAGGGCCAGTGACAGAGCAATCACGACACCGACTGCCGCGGCGAGAGCTATCGTTCGCACTCCCATGAGGTCATTCCTCTAGGCGTCTAGCGCCCTCGTCGATATTGGTAACGCATTCTTTCTTTGAACGTCCTCAAGGTGCCGAATGTGTAATTCCGGTCGCTGATCCCACAGCCTACAATCGGCAGCAAAAAATCGGTCAGTGCGGGCCACGCCATGGGCATGCCGCGGTTTTATTTTCCACGTGCATGGTACGCCCTATCGATTCCTGCGGCAACGATTATCCCGCCGGCGCATCCCTGCGTCCGCGTCCGAGCCTGAAACGTTTACCGACAAGGAGCATCGGGAAAAGAGGAGCGGCATGGCGAAGGAAGCCTTGTCTGGTAGATAGATTCCAGTTGGACTGAACCGCGGACCTGCGCCCTATGGGGATTCGATGACGCGCGGCCTTGCCCCGATGCACTTTATCGGCACCGTCGCATCGCTGCCCAGCATTTTCTGCTAACTTGGCGACTCCCAACCGGGACACGCCGGGTGGTGGTCACACGGCCACTCCTGTTACCAAATTGTTATCAAATGGCCGTTACCCAGTGTGACCAAAGACGACAAAACAACTCCGCTATCCTCACTCCAGCGAGGGTAAACCTCCGCCCGGCGAGGTGCTTCTGCTTGCACGCTGCGAAGTCTGAGCGTCCGTCCTTCTGCCGTGGTGTCGTGGGGTGAGGGTGCTCCTGCTTTTTGCCTCGCCGTCGCCATCGCCGGCCGTCGGACCCCTCACGGCGTTGCGGGACACAACGCATCTGGCTCGACCCCTTCAGGATAAGCAGTTGAGAATTCCCCTTCGATGTCAGGAAAACGCCACCGTTCCGTGGTGGCAGCGGGGCGGCGGGG
>JBGQLF010000811.1:0-5606 GCA_041499985.1 Gemmataceae bacterium | reverse complement strand
TCGCGATAAATCCAGGCGATCGCCAGGAAGTGCGGTACCTGCCACAAGAACACGATCACGAATAGCGTCACCACGGCCGGATCCATCGAGCCGCTTACCGCTGTCCAGCCAATGACCGGCGGCAAGGCGCCCGGCACGGCTCCGATGAGAGTATTCAGCGAGGTTCGGCGCTTCAACGGCGTATACAGGAACACATAGCTCACGAAGGTTATACCCGCTACGACTGCGGCCAGGGGATGACGCAGCGTCACGGCCAGGTAAGCCAGGCCCGCGATGCCGCAGCCGCAGCCGAACAGCAGCACCTCGGCCGGTTGCAAGCGTCCCGCCGGCAGCGGGCGGTTCTCGGTGCGACGCATCAGGGCATCGCTCTCGCGTTCGAGCAGCTGGTTGAGGGCACTGGCCCCAGCGGCAACCAGCGTGGTGCCGAGCAGCGTGTGCAACAGCACGGTCCAATCGGACATGCCGCCTGCGGCTAACCAAGTGCCCGTCGCGACCGTGAACAGCACCAGCACCAGCACGCGTGGCTTGGTCAGCTCGACGTAGTCGGCCACTCGCGTGCGCGTCAGCAGCGCCGGTTCCGGCAAGACGGTGGCGGCGGTCTTCATAGGGCGGCCTCCAAACGTCGTTCCGGGCTGGCCGGGATGTGGAGATTCAGGGCAGGAACTGCCTGACGATGGGTGCACAGCGTGACGACCACCGACGTGGCCAGGATCCATGACCCAATCAGCACATGAGCGGTCCGCACCAGGGCCTGGCGGGCGGTGACGGCCTGGGCTTCCGGCAGTCCTCCGGACGCGAACTTGAGCGTCCACGCTTCGACCCCCAGGAGAAGCTGGAATACGATCAGCACCGCCAGGAATTTCATGATGTTCATCAAGAATCGCTCTGGCGCGGAACGATCCCACACCGTTTTCGCCAGCCAAGCCATCACGGCCACTACCGCGAACGCGGCCAGGACATGGGCCCGCTGCCCCAGGGCGGAATGCATATGCCGTACCGCCGCACCGAGGACAAGCTGCACGAACACGAGTCCCGTCAGCCAGAGCGACCAGCACCGGAGTCGAGCCATTTCCGGCGTCCCGGTCGCGGGTAGTGCTGCCGTTGTCCAACCGCGCGAGGTGAACAGGGCCAGGCTGACCAGCAGTGCAAACACGACCTGGGCGAAACAACCGTGAATCAGAGCCAGGTCCGTTCCCACCAGGGCATTCAACTTGACGCGGAAGCCGCCGAGCAAGCCCTGGGCGATGACGCCTAGAAGGGCCACCATGCCGAGCCAGCGCAGCCAACGCCGCGTCTCCCCCCACCAAAGGCTTAGCGCCAGCACGATCACACAGCAACCCACGATATACCCGGCCAACCGATGGGTGTGCTCAATGAGGAAGCCCGGGCTTGGCTCCTCCCAGGAGATGAGCAGCAGGTGCCACGGATACGTTGGCCAAATGGGATCAGCCATCCCGACGCGAAAAGTCGTGACAATCGATCCCAGACCGAGCAAGACCACCGTGGCGCCAACCGTGAGCACGGCCCAGCGATGGACCCAACGGCTGGGGACAGTGGTCAAGGCTCCGTTCTCCATCGTCTCATGCATGATGGTGTACCGGCACGGGCCTGCCGTGAGGCTGTCCGTTGGGGCTTTGGGTCTGCGGCAAATAATCCTCCTCGGACTCCGGCGAGGCGTATTCGTAGGGGCCGCGGTAGACCAGCGGCGGCGTTGGGAAGTTGCCGTGCGGCGGCGGCGACGGCGCGGTCCATTCGAGCGTATTGCTGTTCCACGGATTGCGCCCGGCCGGCTTGCCCCAGAACAGGCTGATGAAGAAGTTGGCGAAGAAGATCAACTGCGACGCCCCGAGCACAAAGGCGCTAATGCTAATGAACTGGTTCAGCCCTTGCATCGGCTGGATGAAGTCGTACGCCGTTGGGTCCGAGATGCGGCGCATGTGGCCGCCGACACCCAGAATGTGCATCGGGTAAAACACACAATTGCCGGCGACAAAGCTGAAGAAGAAGTGCACCTTGCCCCAGGTCTCGTTCATCATGCGGCCGAACATCTTCGGGAACCAGTAGTAGATGCCGGCGAAGATGCCGAAGAGGCTGCTCGCAAAGAGCACGTAGTGAATGTGGGCGACAATGAAATAAGTGTCGTGGATGTAGATATCCACCGGCGTGGCCGCCATGAAGATACCGCTCAGGCCGCCGATCACGAACAGCGAGACAAACGCCAGCGCGTTCAGCATCGGCGTCGTGAACTGGATATTCCCTCCCCACAAGGTGCCGAGCCAGTTGAACACCTTCACGGCTGAGGGCAACGCGATCATGATCGTGGCGATCATGAAGCCGGTGCCGAGGCGCGGATCCATGCCGCTCTGGAACATGTGGTGTCCCCAGACGATGAAGCCCAGGCCGGCGATGCCCGCGAGGGAGTAGACCATCGGCTTGTAGCCGAAGAGCGGCTTGCGGCTGAAGGTCGAGATCACATCGGAGACGAGACCCATGGCCGGCAGAATCATGATGTACACGGCCGGGTGCGAATAGAACCAGAACAGGTGCTGCCAGAGCAGCGTTTGCCCACCGCCGGGCCCGGTGTGCCAGTTGCCGAAGAAGGCTTGTCCGGGCGGTAGGAAAAAGCAGGTGTTGGCCGTCTTGTCGAGGAGTTGCAAGATCAGGGCCACCGTCAGCACCGGCAGGGCGAACGCTTGCAGGATGGCGGTGATGAACAGCGCCCAGATCGTTAGCGGCATGCGATAAAACGTCATGCCGGGCGTGCGCATGTTGATGATGGTCGTGACGTAGTTGACCGAACCCATCATCGAGGAGATGCCGACGAAGAGCAAGGCCGACAGCCACCAAACCTGACTCAGCCCCGTGCCCGCCCCGCCCGGCGAGTTAAAGCCTTCGCCCGCCGGCATGGTCAAGCTGCTGATGAGCGGGTACGACGTCCAGCCGTTGGCGGGCGCCACGCCGTCTTTGAAGTGGAAGCTCAGCAAGATGAAAATGAACGCCGGCCACATGAACCAGTACGAACACATATTCAGCTTCGGAAACGCCATGTCCTTGGCGCCGATCATGAGCGGGATCGTGAAGTTGCCGAAAGCACCCGCCAGCAACGGGATGATCACGAAGAAGATCATGATCGTCGCATGCATGCTGAACAGCATATTGTAAAACTCGGGCGGCATCCGATTCCCGGCGCTCCCCGCAAACAGGGCCTTGCCCAGCCAGGGCACGGTGGCGTGCGGCCAACCGAGCTGCAAGCGCACGCCCATGGCCAGGATGCCGCCCAGCGCCAGGAAGAGCAGCGTCGAGAACAGGAACTGGATGCCGATGATCTTGTGATCGGTGGAGAAAATATATTTGCGCACAAAGCCCATCTCGGCATGCTCGTGGGCCTCGGCTTCATGGGGAACTCGGACGCTCATGCGAAATCCTCGTTAACGAGAGGCGGTAGTGATGGATGGCTGCGTGCGGCGCTGGGCGGCCTCGGTGTCTTTCAGCCAGTCAAGAAAGTCGGCCTTGTCCTTGTGGACATACAACTTGCCCCGCATCATCGAGTGACGCGAGCCGCAGAATTCGGCGCAAGCTAGCTCCCAGACCGGGGCGGGCTTGCTGGGATCCATGGCCTTGCCCGTCTTGGGATCATAGCCTTCTTCCACCCAGCGTTTTTCGTTGGTCTTCGGATCGACCTGGGCCACGACATTGGATTCCGTGACGGCAAACCAGACCGGAATCGTCTTACCCGGCAGGGCGTCTTGCTTGAGGCGTACATTTGGCAGGAAGAAGCTGTGAATGACATCCTGCGTCTTGAGGTGCACGAGCACTTTTTGCGGCTGCTCGTCGCTTCCCTTCCAGACGTGGACTTCATTCACCAGCCGCACATCGTCTTCATGGACATTGCTGGCGAAGTCCTTGGCCAGGTCCGGACTCTTTTCCCACGCCTCCAGCCGTTGGCTGCTGGGGTAGCGGAAGCGCCATTCCCACTGGCGAGCGCTAATCTCCATTTGCAGAGCGGCTTGCTCCGGCCTGGGCATGCGCGACTGGTACTTGACGTCGGCCCAGACGTTGATCTGCACGATCCCCAAGAGCAAGAGGATGACCCCGGGCACCAAAGTCCAAATCAGCTCCAGCTTGTGGTTGCCGTGCATGTAGACGCCGCGCCGTCCCGGTTGGCCGGCGTAGCGGAACAGGGCATACACCAGGACCACCTCGGTCAGGACGAAGAAGAACCCGGTAATGACCAGGATGAGGTAGAACAGGAGGTCGATGCGCCAGCCGAAGGTGGACACATCTTTGGGCAGCCACCAGCCGCTGACCAACGGCGCGACGGCGGACAGGAGAAAAGCCCCGCCCATCACGGCGCCGAAAACGATGCTCCAAAACTTGTGCACGAAACCTCTCCTTCATTCGCCGGTAGTCCGTAGCCGCAAGCGTCTCGCTTGCGCGCTGGCATGTGACTGCCGAGAGCCCGCAAGCGAGACGCTTGCGGCTACGGACTACGGACTGGCTCATTCGATCTTGAGGTCGTAATCCTGACGCATCTTCTGATACGGCAACACGTGCAAGAAATTGACCAGGTCCCAGATATCCTCGGACTTTAGGGTTTTGCCGAACGCGGTCATACCGGAGCCGTTGATGCCGGAGTGAATGCGCCAGTACAAATCCAAGGGTCTTCGGCCGCCGCGGTAAACGCCCATCGTCAAGTCGGTTGGGCGAACGATCGTTCCCCAGTCGTCATACTTCAAGGGACTTTGCCGGCCGAAATCGGCGTGGCAGCTGACGCAGCCAGCCTCGCCTGCCTTGAGGAAGAGGTTCATGCCACGCTGGGCGGACACTTTGCGTTGGTCGCCGTCGGCGAACGGATTGGCGTCGACTTTGATGACATTGGTTTGTGATTGCTGCCAATAGTTAGCGAACCCTTCAACGTACTCGCGCAGATTTTCCTTGCTGATCTCCTGAAGCTCGCCCCGGAGCACGTTCGTGATGGCCATGTACTCCACTTCGCCCCGCAAGCTGAGATGGATCACATAGCTGACGATCGCTTCGAGCTCATCATCCGGCAACAAGCGAAACGAGGGCATGGACGAGCCTTCGATGCCTTCGCGCAGGGTTCGCAGCAGATCCTCGCGGCGGGCTTTGCGAGCCGTGCCGTAATCCTGGGCCGAGGAGGTAAACTTGAAACGCCCCAGTCGGTAATCGCGTGGGTGCGGATTGACCCAGGGAGCCGTGGGGCCGCGCCCGTCTCCGGTCAAGCCGTGGCAGTGGAGGCAGTGCTGTCGATAGAGCCGACTGCCCTGGGCCAGGACGCCATCACCGAGCTTGAGAGCAGCCTGGAGGTCTGTGGGGAGATCCGCCTTGGGCTCTGCCGGGGTGCCGAACCAATCTTGCAGGGCGCGCCCCAGGGCCTGGCGCTGTTCTGGCTTCAGTTGCAGCGGGTCGAGCATCTTGCCGCCCTTGGTATCGAGCTGCTGGATACTCTGCGGGAACTGCCCGGGCGTATCGAAGCGTTCCGGCTGGGCTTCCTTGGGCAGCTCGGTCACGAGCGGATCGCTGCGGACCGGGTAGGTCAGGTCCTGGGGGTAGCCGTCGTCGCATCCGGACAGCAGCAGCAACCC
>JBGQLF010000810.1:0-5607 GCA_041499985.1 Gemmataceae bacterium | reverse complement strand
CACCGGGGCGGACTTCTGCTGCGGGTATTTATTCCACTGGCCGGCGGCGGTCGTCCCGCCGATCGGCACATCTGCCAGGAGGCGGCGGTTGGCTGGGTCGGCTGCATCGCTGAGAAAGAGTTGCGTCTCGGCGTCGCCTTCGACATAGAAGGTGTAGGCGCCGGTCTGCGGGGCGGTGACGGTGCCGCGGAGGCGCTCGCCGTAGTTGGCCGGGCCGGCGCCGGTGGGCGTCTGGAGGCTGGTGAGATAGGCGCTGCTGCTGGGGCTGCCCGCAAAGGCGGGGTTGCTGGTCAGGTCGACGACGGTAACGCCGGAAATGCCCGTCCACTCTTCGCGGAGGAACACCCCGGTGGTAGGGGCGATGCGGTTCTCGAGCACCTCGAGGCAGGGGTGGACGGCGGTCGGATAGCGGCGCATGATAGCTCTCCCCAGCCACGCCGCAGGCGAGCCTCAGCCCGTAGCGGAACACCACACGTACAGGGGGCCGGCAGTGGATGCGGTCGAGGATAAGATTCGCCGTCACGGGGGTCAACCAAATTCCCCCCTGTGTTGCCGAGGCGAAACCTGATCCGGGCAATGCGTTCGCCCTGCCGGGTCGGCGTGGCGGTCAGGAACGTGGTGTCCCGATCAAGCGCAACGACTCGCAAGCCGTCCGGTAACTCTCCTCCAAAGCCAAAGGCCGGCAGAGGTCTAGGTCCAGCCACAGTGGCATTGTCGGCAAATCGGCTCCCAGTCGCAGCGGTTCGGTCCAAAACTCAAGATAGGTTTGGTCCTCAGCAGGCAGGGTACGGTAGGCCGTGGTGTACAGGTTCGTGGGTGATTGCCAGACGGCATCTTCCGCGAGTCCGACTACCTCCAAGATATCCGCATGCAAGTTCGCCTGGCGTTCGGTGACCACATCGATGACAACCACGGAGACGCCGCGCTGGAGATAGCTGGCGCACTTGACGGCAAAAGCGTGGCGGTTGCTCGGCCGGTCCTTGTTCGCCGGGCTAAGCAACTCGACCGCGGCGCGGAGCTGCGGTCCACCCCGGCGGCGAACCACCTGGACCTCGAACAGATCCTGGTCCGTGAAATCGACGGCCGCGCTCTTCGCCGGGGCGGGAGGCGCCCAAACCGCCGTGCTGGCTTCAGCCCCCCCTGGCGCCGCTCCGTTCTCCCGCTGAAAGCCGGCAACGTCGATTTCAACCTGCCCGCCACGTTTCACCAACGGTAGAGCGTAATAATCGGGGGGCAACACTCCTCGGTTGAGTTGGGCGGCGATCGCAACCGCCCAGGCACCATGCACGCCGTCCCAGGGCCAATCGTCACCCAAAGGCGGCTGAAAATGATCCAGCAGGGGCATTGGGACTCTCCGTCAAGACCATTCCCACTACCTTGCTCGTACTCCTCCCGCTGTTATACTCGACACGGGATGGTTTGACCTGAGCTTGACGTGCCAGCGAGGGAACATCCCTGGCCAGTCCGGTTCTCACAGCGACTTGAGGAACGCGATCAGGTCCCGGCGCTCTTCCGCCGTCAGCGCCTGCCCGCCGAGTTTCTCGGGCGCATGGGCCAAGCGCAACAGCTCCTCCAGCGTCTCCGCGCGGCCGTCGTGCAGATACGGTCCCCGGTCGTACACGCCGCGCAGCGACGGCGGATTCCACAAATCGAAGGGGCTGCCGTCCGCTTCAAGCTTTACGTCATAGTTCTTCGCCGAGGTGTAATGCTCACCCTGATGGCAACGGATGCAACGACCTTTGCCGCGGAAAAGTGCCTGGCCGCGCTCCGCCGGATCGGTCAGTGAGCCATCTGCCCTCCGGTTTGGATTCGGCGGGTGGTCCAGCGTTTCGAGGAACGCAACCACCGCCTTGACATCGCCGGCCGACGGCTTCGGGCCGAACAGCGTCTCAGTGAGCGACTTCTCGACCGCTTCGCCAAGGTCCGTTTGCCAGCCATGCCAGGTCCACGGCCCCGTCTGGCTCACGCCCCGCAGCGTCGGCGTCAGCTTCGGATTGCCGTAGGACTCATCGTTGAGCGTGTCGAAATTGCGGCTCGAAGTGTGACCGTCGGGATGGCAGGAGTGGCAGCTGAACCACTGATGGCGCGAGCGCCCGGCATCGTAAAAGATCGCCTCGCCCTTCCGCACCAACGAAGGACGCGATGGACCACCCAACGGTATCTGGCGCACAAGCTTGCCGGTCTTGGCGTCCACGATTTGCACCGCGTCCAGCAAGTAATTGGCCACGACTACTTGATCGTTGTCTTCCACGAATTGCACGGCCAATGGGCGGCCACCGAGCGGCACCCGGCGGAACTTGCCGTCGTCGCGATCGAGGGCGGCATCCAGGAAGTCCCCGGCGTCGCCGGTGCTCCAGGGAAGGCCCGCTGTCTGGAAGAGCAGCAGTTCGTGCGTCCCGGCCGCGGCAATGGCCAGCCGATCGCCCTTGGCACTGAACGCCGCTGCACAAGGATCGCCGACCGCCTTGCCGCGCGTGTCCAGGGCGAGCTGCCAGTAGTCGGTTTCTCGGTCCGGCTTCAGCGTCAGCCGGCTCAGGCGATTGTCGAGTGCCCAGCCCTGTTCGATGTTGCTCAGGGCAATCGGATGGTGGCGGTCGTGCATGTGGGCGGTGACGAGTTCCTGGCCGTTGGGACTGAAGGCCAGGCCGTGCAGGTTGAAAGCATCCACGATGGTCCGCTCCCAGAGCTGCTGGCCGGTCTGCGTGTCCCAGCAGCGCACCTGGGCGGAACGGCCGCAGACGGCAGCCAGGAATCGGCCATCGCGGGTCAGAGCCAGGCGGCGCGGCTCGGTCGGAGCCGGCCAGCGGCGCAGCACCTGGCGCGTTCGCCAGTCGATCTGCACCACCTCGTGGGCGCCGGCCAGGACCACATAGAGGCTGGCGCCATCGGGGGCGAAGACGAGGCCGCGCGGCAACGCGCCGATGGATATCGTGCCGGCCGGCTGAAGCGCCGGGTCACGTATCTCAAGCAGGGTGAGCGTGCCGGCCCAGAGGTTGCTGACCGCGGCGCGACGGCCGTCGCGCGAGCAGGCCACCGCTACCGGTTTGTGGCCGCAAGAATGTTCGGCCAACACCTTGCCGTCGACGAGGTCCAGCAAGGACACGGAATCGGAAGTGTAGTTGGCGGTGAGTGCCAGCCGGCCGCCGGGCAGGACCGCCACATCGGCCGGGCTCCGGTGTGGCTCGGGCCGAGGCTCTGGCGCGGAGTACAGAATCCGGTCGCCACCCGGGCACAGCAGACACAGCGCAAGCGCGAGGCAAAGCCACGCCTTTTTCATGAGCACTCCTTTGAGGGGAGTTCGGGGCGAACCTAGCCGCCAGGGACAACTGACCAGCAGGCAGCGTAGCCGATCAGGGGAGAATTGCAAGCGCCTGAAGGCCTGGACCCCGCCCTTGTTCGAAGGCGCGCGCAAGTTTGGCATCGTAACTGCACTTGCATCCGCTAGACCGGCCCGCCGCGTTACCGCTGAGACGGTTCTTGAGGAGAGAGCCATGGCCGCGAAGAAGGCGGAAGGGAAACGATGGAGCCACGATGTGAAGACGGTTTCAACCTACCCGCCCCAGGGACTGTTCACGAAAGATGCTCAGACCATCGCCCAGGTCATGGCCCGCAAGCGAGTCAGCCCCAAAGGCATCGGCTCCGGCATCCGCATGATTCAGTTCTTCCTCAACCGAGCCGGCAAGAACCTTTCGCCCGAGCGGAAGCAGGAGCTGGAGAAGGCCAAGCGGATTCTCCAGAACAGAATTCGTCAGCGGGCATAAGGGATGGAGGAGGAACTCATGATAGCTTCTTCGACCGTACATGCCGACGAGCGTGCGTTTGCTTTCCTGAGGGTCAACCAGCGTCCGGACAAACCGCGGAAGTTGGGCATGACCGAGATCCGAGGACCCTATTACACGCCGATGGGTCCGCGCTACCTGGAAGATATCCTGAAGACCATGGGGCACTACGTGGATGTGCTCAAGTTCGCCGGCGGATCCTTCAGCCTCATGCCGGAACAGGTCGTCCGAGAACTCATCGACCTCTGCCACGCCCATGACGTCCTGGTTTCCACGGGGGGATTCATCGAGTACGTGCTGGCGCAAGGGGCGAATGCTGTCCACCGCTACATCCAGGAATGCAAAGTACTCGGGTTCGACATCATCGAGGTCTCCAGCGGCTTCATCACGGTCCCCGCGGACGACCTGCTCCGGCTAGTCGAGGACGTGCAGAAAGCCGGGCTGAAGGCCAAACCGGAAGTCGGCATCCAGTTTGGCGCGGGCGGGGCCAGTGCAACTGCCGAGCTGGAGGCCGAGGGGACGCGCGATCCCGAAGGGGCGATCGGGCTGGCGCGGCGCTACCTGGAAGCTGGGGCCTACCTGATCATGATCGAATCCGAGGGGATTACGGAAAACGTCTCGGCCTGGCGTACCGGCGTAGTGGCTCAATTCGTCAACGCCCTGGGCCTGGAGAAACTGATGTTCGAGGCCGCCGATCCGGAAGTGTTCTCCTGGTACATCAAGACCTATGGCCCCGAGGTCAATCTCTTCGTGGACCACAGCCAGATCGTGCAGCTCGAATGCTTGCGCTCGGGGATTTGGGGCACGCAGAGCCTGTGGGGACGGGTCCTGACCTACAAGGGCTAACAGGGCTCGCAGCAGAGCGACGACGCCCCATCGAACTTCAACTACACTTTCCCGTTGAAAGGATCCGTTTAGCAGGGAGCCGCTGGCGACGCGTTGGACGGGCCCACTGTCGCCAGCAACTCTCCGCTAAACAGACCAACCATCCTTAAACTCAGCGAACGCCGCAGTCCAGTTGCCGGGCATGGCTTTTTCTCGTGCCGCGGCTCACTCAAGTGCTTACACTACGCATGCCGATTCTCCCGGTTCCGTTCCGCGTTCCCGAGGTGGCTGACATGGAATCTTGCTTGACCGATCAAGATCTGGCGGCCCTGGTGCACGGCTCGGCCTCCCCAGAACAGATCGTGGCCTGGAAACAGTATGTCGAAGGCTGTGCGAACTGTGCGTCATGCCTGAGCGGGTCCTGGAAACGGTCAACTAGTTCGACCTCTATCTCGGTCCGGTGACTCACAAATAGAATCCAGCCGGGTCCATCGTCCAGCGAGAATGGTTGCGCTCAGGAGGTGTGGGGCATCCCGAGCCTGTGGGCACCGGGATAGCTGGCGGGAGCGGGGCGATGGAGGTATGGTAGCAGTTACTATGGCGAAGCGTAAGCACAGGCGAAGAACCACCGGGCGGAGGGGACCTACGGCCGATTTCGACAGCCCGTGGAAGGAGGTGCTCGACCGCTGCTTCGAGCTATGCCTGGCGTTCTTCTTCCCCCAGGCCCACGCCGACATCGACTGGCACCGCGGTTACGAGATGCTGGACAAGGAATTGCAGCAGATGGTGCGCCAGGCGAAGCACGGCCGGCGTGTAGTGGACAAGCTGGTCAAGGTCTGGCTCAAGAGCGGCGAAGAACGGTGGCTCCTGATCCACGTCGAAGTGCAGACCTGGAAGGAGGGCGACTTCCCCAAGCGGATCTACGTCTACAACTATCGCCTCTTCGACCGCTACGACCGGGAGGTGATCAGCCTGGCGATCCTGGCGGATGAGGACCCCGCCT
>JBGQLF010000809.1:0-5608 GCA_041499985.1 Gemmataceae bacterium | reverse complement strand
TACACTCTCCCGCGCGGGCGAAAATGCCAATGCTACCAGAGGGAGGTAGTGACGTGCCTGACTGGATTACCATGCTGCTCGGCTTTCTCACCGCGGTCGCCTGGATCATCCACGTCCTCGATCAACGCACAATCCGCGCCCAAGAACGGGACATCGGCCGCCTCAAAGCCGACCAGGGCTTGTGCCCGCGTTGTTTCGATAACGCCCTGGCCGATCTCGCCGCAGACAACCGCGCCCCCCGCTCCCTGAAACCCACGCGGCACGCGCTGCATTAACCGGATGGCGCCTGGTTGACGGCAGGCGATTGCTCTGTGCTTGCGCCGCCCCCGCGGCGGCGCTAGGGTCCGCGCCATGCACCACGAACGCACACCGGCATGAGCACAGAGCTGATCTACCTGGGCCCGGGCCCTGCGGACGAAGACCTCGCGCAGACCACGCAAGTCAACTTCGCCCGCCGCAACACGCTGGAGTGCCTGGCCTACATGCTGGCGATCCGCCGTGTCTGCGGCGAGCCGCCCGAGGGCGCCGACTTGCGCATCCAGGACAACCGGCACGGCCTCTTCGACGTCGTCTACCAGGAGGTGGTCGTGGACTACGATCCACGCATCCCGGAAGCCACCGATTACGCCCTCAAACTGGAAGCAGAAGCACCCGCCACCTGGGCCGAGGCGGGCATGCAGCCGCCCACCCAAGGCATCCGCAAAAGATGGTAAGGCACCCGCGCCCGATACCCCCGGCCGGTATCCTTAAAAAACTCTTCCAAAGCCCTTTTTTCCTTGTCCTCGCGGGTGCCCTCGTTACCATTGAATGCACCTGCCGCTGGCCGCGTCGGTGACTGGGCGACGCCGACGAGACTGGCGGCAGCCTTTTTCTCTTCCGCATAGGCCGCTCGCGGCGGGCGCACGGCGCCCCGTGTCTATGCTGGAAGGAATCCTGTGACGGTTTGTGTAGCTTTGTTGGGTTTTGCCTAGGATTCTCGGGAGGGGATTCACTCTCTCGGCTTCGACGGTGCAGCCCGGCAAGGGCTGAGCCAGATGGCGAAATAACCAGGGACCGTTTTTGTTTGTTGCTTGTGGACGCCAGCCACTTGATGCCGGACAATGCAACATGGTTGTTTGTACTTGGTAACACATGCCCTCGGGAATGCACTATGTCTTCTGATTTTGATGAAAGCGACTGCGTAATACCGAAAGGGCCGCATGCTGGGAAAAAGTTTTGGGAAGTGCCGACAGATTATTTGGAACGGCTTGCGGCGTGGAGCCGGACCAGTAACGTACACGAGTTGCTCGAAGCGGAAGTTATGCTCCGCAGAACAGGGCTAGCAGACTGCGATGATGAGGCGATAAAACAAGCTGTCAATGCGGCGTTGGAGCGGGTTGAGACGCTGAAGAAGTTGCTTGAACCCTGACAGGCCGGCCCCGCCTCTGTCCCTCATCCCAGAGGCCCAAAACGGCTTCCAACCATTCTGCCTACCTGGACCCGGATGATCCCGACGCGGCCACGGAAGCCGAAGCCGAAGTCGAAGTGAAAGGCCCCTACGACGGCAACCCCACGGGCAGGTAAGCCCGTCGGCCCCTTTACCTCGGCTGGGACATTTTCCAGACGCCGTCTGGAAAACTCCAGGCCCGCGCCAAAAGCCCCCCGGCAGCCAGGGGGAAGCCCACCGGCGCCGGCCATTCCGGCCCAACCTCACGCGCATGATCCCCTTCGCGGAAGCGTTTGCCGATCATCGCGGGCGTGAGGTGCAGGGGTGATTGCGCCTCACCGGCCCGTGTGCTAAACCGGGCCGGGTGACGAACAAGCGCCCCGACATCCCGCTCGTGGATGCCAGCGCCTTCCGCAAGGCCGCCCACGAAGACCGCTCCGTTCAACAGAAGCTCGACCTGTGAACTCCGGCCACACGCTCTGCTCGTCATAGCCGGTCCTCACCTACAGAACACCCGTTCAGAAATGAACGTCTGTCCTTGACAAGTGTATCGCGCGCTGATACACAATTTCATGCAGGAAAGGGCGGAAGACCATGCTCTACCGACAGTCCGGCAACATCGAAAAACGGCTGAACGAGATGGTTCGCCTCATCCGCACCCAGCGTCACTCTACCTTCACGCTTGCGGCAGTGCTTGGGGTTTCCCGGCCTACCGTCGCCCGAGGAATCACCGCGTTACGGGAGCGAGGATACAGCATTCGTGCCATCAAAGATGCCGAAGGCTGGGCTTACGAGCTGCTCTCCGAACCCGCTGTGGTTTCCCAGGCGTAGGGGTTGCAACAGATGCCCACGACACCCGGAACGAACTGGCGGAAGGACTTCGGCATCGAGGACAGGAAACCTCCTACCTTTTTCTCCAGCCTGGACGATATCGACACGGCAGGGAGTTCAGCACCCCAGCCCCACGCTTTGCGCCGCGCCTTTGAGCAACTCGAACTCGACGGCATCCTCTGCCAGGAAAAGACCCCGATTATCTACTTCCGTCAGCTGCAACGGATTGATCCGGCCGAGGTTGCCGCCCTCCATCGTCGCTTCTGGAACCAGGGCGTTGCCCCGATCCTGGTGCTGATTGCTCCCGACCAGGTCCACATATACTCCGGTCTTACGACGCCGACCAATGATCGAAGCAAGGCGGCCTCGGCTGAAGGCTTGGTCCAGACGTTGAGCCGCGTCACGGACCAGCTCCGCGCCTTCATCCTGGCTGTCGAATCCGGCGAATACTTCCACATCCACCGCAAATCGTTCGATCCTCAGCAGCGGGTTGACCGAAACCTGCTCCGCAACCTCCAGGCCGCCCGCGAGCAACTGGACAAAGTGCCTGCCGGGCGGCTGGCGCCAGCTATGCTCGACGCACTGCTCTGCCGGCTCGTCTTCACCTGCTACCTGTTCGACCGCAGAGTGATCGACCACGACTATCTCGAATCCCTGGGCATCCAGGGCGCAGGCCATCTGAGGGACATTCTCGGCCGACGGTCGAGAATGAAAGCCAGAGAGGAACTGTATAGGCTGTTCGCCCAGCTTGGGCGCGACTTCAACGGCGACCTGTTCAGCGACGACCTGGACGCCGAGAGCCGCCACGTCAAGGCCGATCACCTGGATATCCTCAACCGCTTCTTCCAAGCCACCGACGTGCGCTCGGGGCAGCAGTCCTTCTGGCCGTATGACTTCGGCATTATCCCCATCGAAACGATCAGCGCAATCTACGAGCACTTCCTCAAGGCCGCCGGGCAGGTAGAAAAGAAGGAGGCCGGGGCATTCTATACTCCCAGATTCCTAGCGGAAGTCGTACTCGACGCACTCCTCGACGGCGTGCCATCCCTGCTCGACAAGCGGTTCTTCGACCCAGCCTGCGGGTCGGGAATCTTCCTCGTGGGCCTGTTCAACCGTCTGGCCGAAGAATGGAAGCGGTCTAACCCAAACGCCCGCTACGATCGCCGGGCCACCGGGTTGATGCGGCTCCTGAAAGAAAACCTTTACGGCGTAGACCGGAACCAAACCGCTTGCCGGATCACGGCTTTCAGCCTCTACCTGGCCTTCCTCGACCAGCTTTCGCCGCCGGACATCCGGCAGCTGCAAAGTAAGGGCAGGATGCTGCCACACCTGATCCGCTTCCCGGAAGGTTCGGGTGCCGATGACGAGGGAAAAGCGATCCGGTGCGCTGACTTTTTTACGAAGGACGCGGAACTGCCGGAGCAGGTGCATTTCGTCGTCGGCAACCCGCCCTGGGGGAGCGTGAAGGACGGCAACGCCCCGGCATCGCAATGGTGCGCCGAACGCAACCTGCCATTCCCCGACCGCCAGATCGCCACCGCATTTGTCTGGAAAGCCCCGCAACACCTACAAGCCGGCGGCAAAGTGTGTTTCGTCCTCCCGCACGGCACGCTCTTCAACCACAACCCGAGCGCCGTCGCGTTCCAGCAGGCGTGGCTGCGCCAACACGCCGTCGAACTCGTTCTCAACCTGGCCGATTATCAACGCTTCCTTTTCGAGGAGTCGGAGGCCCCAGCCCTGGTCGTCCGCTACCGACAGGACCGGCCGGCGGATAGCGCGCACCGCATCGACTACTGGGCACCCAAGACCGACTGGAGCGTGACCCAGGCCGAGGTCATCAGCGTTATGCCACAGGACCGCGCGCGGCTGACCGTCCGCGAAGTCCTGGATGACTTGAAGGGCGAGGACGCACCGCTCATCTGGAAGGAGCGCTTCTGGGCGACCCCGCGCGATTGGCGGCTGCTGGACCGCCTATCCCTGCTGCCTCGCTTGCGGGATATCGCCGCCCAGCCGTCGCGGCGTGAGGGCAAGCGCTGGCTGATCGCAGAGGGGTTCCAGCCGTTAGGTGAGAATGACGACCCTATAAAGGGTAAAAATTTGACATTGCCATCCCACTTATTCATTGAAGCGACATCCCCGAAACTGAGCCTTCTACTATTGCAAGGCGATTGCCAGAAACTTCCCTCGCAGGAGCTGAGAGTACGGGGCCGCTCGAACAAGAACACCGACATTTTCCGGGCACCGCATGTCTTGGTCACGAAAGGGCTAAAGCGGTCCGCCTTCGCCGACTTTGACGTTTCGTTCCGGCACGCCCTCCGCGGTATCCACGGCCCCCAGGAAGACCGCGAACTCCTCCTGTTCCTCGCCGCCTATCTTCAGAGCGCGTTGGCCCGGTTCTTCCTCTTTCACACCTCCTCGAATTGGGGCGTGAGCCGCGCCGAAGTGCACGTCGAGGAATTACTGCGTCTGCCCTTCCCTCCTCCAGAGCAGGCCCACGATCCCAAGCGCTGCCGCAAGATCGTACAAGAGGTGGCCCGCATCGTTATGGACGCAGCCGGCCTGGCCAAAGAGCATTTCGTAGACCGCAAGGCAATCGTCAAGCAAGCCATCGCGGCCGCGGAGAAACTCGTCGAGGAATATTTCGATGTCGATGACATCGAGCGAATGCTGATTGCCGACACGGATAAAGTCATCATCCCCAGTATCCGCCCGACGCGAGCGCGGGCAGATGTCCCGACCATCCGGCCGAGCACTTCCGGCCAGCGCACCGCCTATACTCAGCTGCTCTGCGATACCCTAAACGGGTGGGCCAGCGACGTATATCAGGTCCACAGCCGGACTACGGCTGCGCCGGCCATCGGCGTCGGTCTGGTCGTGTTGGAGAAAACGCGCCGCGGGGAAAGCCCGAAATACTTGAACGGATCGACGGACGATGTGCTGGCGGCACTCGACCGCTTGCAACGTACCGCCGCCAAAGATTGTGGCACTTTTCAGCTGGTCCGCGGGCTGAAGGTATTCTACAAGGACCTGCTTTACATCACGAAACCGCTCGGACAGCGCTTTTGGACTAACACGGCGGCGCTGAATGACGCCGACGAGATTGCGGCCACTATCCTCACGCGCTCGGCGCGGGAGGGAACATGATTGCTGGAGACCCCGCCTACTGGGACGACTTCTTCCAGCAGCACCTGATCCCCGCTGTTCTTGATCTCGTCGTCCGAACGTGGCAGCGGATGGAGAAGCCTGGCCTCGACGCGCACGAGGACGACATCTCGGTTAAGCTCTACGCTGCGATCGTAACGGGCAAGGACCGCAACCGGCACGCCTTCCTCATCAAGTACCAGGACGTCG
>JBGQLF010000808.1:0-5609 GCA_041499985.1 Gemmataceae bacterium | reverse complement strand
GGATTCCCCTCAATAGATGAAGATGAATTCCTTGACGTTCAGGAGGATATGGCAGAGGTCCGCCCACGCCTTGGGGTCCTCGAACTCGCCTCCGTAGCGGGCCGCCTGACGTTCCAGGAAGAGCAGCGCGCCGCGCAGTTCGTCCGCGCTCGGAGACCGGGCGAAAGCATCCTGGTAGAGCGCATCAATCCGCTGAGCGGGAGGTATTCCCCGTTCCGCGAGGGTTCGGTCGGCCCATGCCCGCGCCTGCTGCACCACGAACGGATCGTTCATCAAGGTCAGGGCCTGAGCGGGAACGCTGGAGACGCCGCGCCGGCCGATGGTACTGAACGAAACCGGATAGTCAAAGGCAAGGAACATCGGCGTCAAGAAATTGCGGCGGACGCTGAGGTAAAGGGACCGGCGGCCATCGCCATCCAGGGGGCCCGGATCCGGCCGGCCGCGACCCTCCATGTGGGGGGTCAAATACGGCAGCACGCTGGGACCATGCAGGGTCCGATCGAGCCGGCCGGACACAGCCAGGATGGTATCGCGGATGGACTCTGCTTCGAGCCGGCGCACCGGCATGTGGTGCAGGAGCCGGTTCTCCGGGTCGAGCTGAATCAGGGCGGGATTCGGGCGACTGGACATCCGGTAAGTGCTCGACAGCACCAGCAGCCGGTGCATCGCCTTCATCGACCAGTGTTGGCGCACGAACTCGGCGGCCAGGTAGTCCAGCAGCTCGGGGTGAGTCGGCGGTTGCCCCATGCGGCCGAAGTCGTCGGGTGTGCGCACGATCCCCTCGCCGAAATGGTGCTGCCACATCCGATTGCTCATGACGCGGGCGAGCAGTGGATTGGAGGGATCCGCCAGGTGGCGGGCCAGTTCCAGCCGGCCACTGCCTTGGACAGTGGCGGGCGGGTTGCAGCCAGCAAGGACTTCCGGGGGCCGGCGCGGCACAAGCTCGCCCGGTGTCCGGTGGTTGCCGCGAAGGAAAACGAACTCGTCCTCCCCGGTACCGTCGGCCAGGGCCGGCCCTCGAAGCGGAGCCGGGAGGGCGGACTCCAGCGCGCGATAGCGTTGCAGTAGCCCGGCTACCGAGGAGGGAGCTGACTGGCTGCCCTCGGCAATGTCGTGAGCGGGGCCGTCCAGTAGGCCGTTGTGCAAGAGCCAGTTCAGCAGGACGACGCCCGATTCGCCGTCTGGATCCGTCGCCATCGAGCCGGACTGCCACCGCTGGATCTCCTGAATCATCCTATCTTGATAGGCAGCCGCCAGGGCCTCGGGGTTGTCTCCTCGAACCCGTTCCAGCACTTGCAAGTTCAGCGGGCTCGGCACGGCGGGGGGCGGCGCGGCGTCATCAGAAAAGCGGACCTGTTCCAGCACGATGTACCCATCGCCCGGGCCCTCGGGAACCCGGCCGGCAAACGGCGGCGGGTTGAGCTTGTGCATGGGGATGGTGCTATCGCTGACCTCGATATACGCCCGGTGGTCCTTCCACTGCTCCACATCCATCGTCCGCCAGATGGGGCGCTCGCTGGACGCCTCGGCCGTCAGCCCCCCGTAGATCGGATTCATGATCAGCATATAGCCGTCAATGATCAGGTTGATACGGGCATAGCGGCCGGCCAGGCGGTAGTGGATATACCGCTTGTTGATGGTAAAACTCCGCGAACGCAGTTCTCCCTGGAGACGGTTGGAGATCAACCCGCTGTGGGCCCCAGTCGTGACCAGCCGGGTGATCGGCCGCTCCGCGTGCTCGCCGAGGATCAGGTCGCCGGCACGAGCGGGGCCGGCGCCGAAGGCATCTCCCGTGACATACCAGCCATCGTAAGTCGGCCGGCGGAAGTCCTCGAACAGCTCGGAAGAGGCGGCAGCCTGGGCGGCCTTGTCCTGCTGGTCTCGCAAAGTGGCTCGCAGGACTTGCCGGCGTTGCTCGAGTTGTTCGTTCGTGACCCTGTCCAGGTTCGTCAAATGCACCCACGCATGAAGGGGGTGATCCGCGCTGCTAGTATCCTGCTGCTGGAGTGCCGTGACCCAGCGTCCCAATCGCGTCGCGTCCAGCCCGAACTCTAGGGCTGTTGCTTCGGAACTCACTTGCCGAGCTATGACCTTCCGGGCGGCGAGCAAATAACGACTCGCCTGAGCGGCCTGGTCCAGCCAGATGGGGGCCTGCTGGGAACTTATCTGGTCGCGAATGGATGTCTTCAGCGCCGCCAGCTGCCGGACGGGTATCGTGATCCGGCCAGGCGGGTCGAGGAAGGCCTGCTGGTAGTGCGAGCTCCTCAGGTAGCCGGTCAGGGCGTAGTAGTCCCGGGTGGAGATGGCGTCAAACTTATGGTCATGGCAGCGGGCACAAGCGATGGTCTGAGCCAGAAACGCCTTGCCTAGCACATCGATCTGATTGTCGATCCGGTCAGCCTGCTCCTGGCGGACGTCGATCGGCGTTTGCTTGCCTTCTCCCATCCAGAAAAATCCCGTCGCGAGGATCGACTCGTTGAACCCCTCGGTGGGATGACGACGCGGTTGTTTCAGGAGATCTCCCGCGAGGTGCTCGATGACGAACTGGTCGTAGGGCAAGTCGGCGTTGAAGGCGCGGATGACGTAATCGCGATAGCGCCAGGCGTGGTAGAGATCGTAGTCGAACTCGTAGGCCAGGGTCTCGGCGTAGCGAACCAGATCAAGCCAATGCCGGGCCCAGCGTTCTCCGTAGTGCGGAGAGGCCAGCAGACGATCGACGACTCTTTCGTAAGCTTGGGGCGAGTCGTCCGCCAGGAAGGCTTCGACCTCCCGAGGTGTTGGCGGTAGGCCGGTGAGGTTCAACGTGACCCGGCGGAGCAGAGTACGCCGCTCTGCCGGAGGGACAGGAGACAGACCGACCGCCTCCAGCTTGGCCAAGATGAAGAAGTCGATCGGCGAGGTGCACCACGCGCGGTCCTGGACTGCGGGCAGCGGCACTGGACGAACCGGCTGGTAGGTCCAATGTTGACGCCGCTCGGCCAGGTTGAATTCCGCGGTGAACCCTGGTGCGGTCCGATGGACACTGGTGATCCGGGGCCCTGGGGCGCCGCGCTGGACCAAGGCAATCAGGTCGGCAACCTGCGCCTCCGGGAGCTTGCCCTTGGGCGGCATGCGCAGCGTGTCGTCGGTATAGCGGATGGCTCGGATCAACAGGCTCTGGTCCGGCTGGCTGGGAATGATGGCGTGTCCGCGGTCGCCGCCTTTGAGGATGTTCTCGACGCTATCCAGCCTCAGCCCAGATCGTTGTCGCTTGTCGCCGTGGCACGCGTAGCAGTGCTCGGCCAGCAGCGGCCGCACACGCCTCTCGAAGAATTCGCTGCCCTCGGCGTCGGCTGGCGGAGCCGGTTCGGCCCCGGCGCTAACGAGCGCCGCGAGCAGCAGCCCCATTCCCGTGATCACACGCGCTCCTGGTCGGGACATTGTCGTTTCCTTCCCTCCGACAACGCGGCGGATATCAAGAACTTGTACCGCGGCCCGGGGAGCAAAACAAGTCCCAAGACGGATAGCGCTGCGTACGGATGTCGCGGGCTGAGCGTGTGGTCAGGACAGCAGAGGACGAAAAACCCATATGTCCCTGGTTCACCTTCCGTCTTGCGCTGGCGTTTTGGCTTGTGCCAAACCGGCCCGTGTCGAGTATAATCAAGCAGCACGAACCGCAGCCGACTCGAATTCGGGAGTAGCGTCATGGCTGAGCGAAGCAAGCGTACCATTCCAGTATTGCATATCAAGAAGGGGGACAGCCTCCGGACCATCTATGCCAAAGCGCGCCGGGCCTTCACCGCGGCGGATTTGCAAAAATACACGGAGATCGAGGAAGGCATTCCGGCGAGACAAATCCTGGCCGAACTGGAGGCCCTTGATCGACAGGAAACCGAGAAACGAAAAAGGACGTCCAAGAATGACCGGCCCTGATAATGGGGCCCGCCGGTATGAGGTCCACTGCTCGGGCGCCATAGCCAAGGCCATCCAGCGCGTCCATGATCAAGCCACGCGCCAGGGACGAGGGAAAGCAGTTACCAGAGCCTTCCGGCGAATCATTCTCCGCCTGGAAGTTGATCCTTTCAACCTCGGCGAGCCAGCGTATCGCCTGCCAGGCTTGCGGCTGCAAGTTCGCACGGTCATCGCACGTCCCTTGGTTGTCGATTTTGCCGTGTGCGAGGACCATCCTCTCGTTTTCATCAAGGGCGTCAAGCTTCTGTCCGCATAAGGCCTGGAGCATGCCGAGCTACGAGCAAGGCGACACCCATTTCCCCTCCGGACGGGAACCGGGTTGGCCGGGTTGGTCCGAGTACACTACGGAAGATTCATTGATCGAGGGGGTTGGTCCGATGACGATGCTGGATTTCGAGCCGCTGACCGTTGCGGTGCCGCTCCGCGAGGAACCGCCGGGAGTCTTTCGCGTCGGCAAGAGCCGTATCCTCCTGGAACTGGTCCTCCGTGCGTTCCAGGCCGGCGCCACGCCCGAGGCCATCGTCCAGTCCTATGACACGCTCAACCTGGCCGAGGTTTACGCGGTCGTCAGCCGCTACCTGGCGGCCCCCGCTTCGTTTGAAGCCTACTTACGCCAATGCGACGAGGCGGCCGCGGAGACCCGGCGCAAGATCGAAGAGTTCCAGGGCCCCCAGGGCAACCTGCGCGCGATCTTGCTGGCCCGCGCGCAGGCCAAGGAGGAGCGTGCTCAAGCTGGTCAGCGATGAGAACTTCGACGGCGACATCCTGCGCGGCCTGTATCGCCGGCGCCCCGACCTGGACGTCGTGCGTGTCCAGGACGTTGGACTGAGCGCGACTCCTGACCCAGACGTGCTCGCATGGGCGGCAGTCGAAGGTCGCATGCTGCTCACGCATGATCGCGACACCGTGCCAAACTTTGCCTACGACCGCGTGCGTGCCGGGCAGACCATGCCCGGTGTGTTCCTGGTCAGCGATCGGATGCCCGCCGGCCAGGCCATCGACGAAATCCTGCTCGCGGTCGGGTGCCTGACGCCGGAGGAGTGCAAGGATTTCGTTAGGTTCTTTCCGCTGTGAGTTCCCCAAGCCTTTCACGACTTGGTAGCGGAAGAGGGGGGGGGCATCTTTTAAGATCCTCGGTAGATTAAAAGGTGCCTGTCCCTTTTCTGCTTCCTCGACGCGCCCTACTCCTATTGGTGTCCCGGCGGTGAATGCCGGCCGCGTGCTGCTTCCCCTTGTCGGATGGCCAGGATCAAGGGACGATTCATTTGCAGCGCCGCGACCGTAGCTCGGCCTGTGGCAGTTCGGCCGACCACCTCAACTCCCTCCCAGCGGAAATGACGGGACCAACGCTGTCGGCGCGGATGGAAGAGCGGCACCCTTCGGCCGGTAACCGGGTCCACGGCGAAGTGGCGCGCCTCCTTCCTCAGCGAACAGGACACACACGCGAGGGCCAAGTTTTCTGCGGTCGTCGGCCCCCCCTCGACGCGCGGGATGATGTGATCAATATGAAAGGTAGCTTCCTGGCCTTCCTGAGAGTTAAACTCAGCACGTCGGTCACCCGACGTGCTGGTCTTCAGAACCGTACATGAGACTTTCGCGCTCATACGGCTCCTCGAATGGCCAATCCTTGTCATGGATACACTCCTTCGGTTTGATCG
>JBGQLF010000807.1:0-5610 GCA_041499985.1 Gemmataceae bacterium | reverse complement strand
GACCTCATTGCCAATTCCTATGTACAATAGCGCTTGTGCAAAACCTCGTGGCCAATTGTTGTGCAAAAGGTTATGTCCGGTAACAGGGACGCTTGTGGCTACGTCAGACAACACGTCATTTAGCCCTAACACTAGGCCTTCGAGTATTCCTTCAGGTAGCCTTCGAACTGCTGCCGGTGCGCCTCTTCCTGCGACAGCACGGTGATGGTCAGGTCCTGTGTCACATAGTCATCCCCATCCGTCATGCGGATGATCGACCGGTACTGCGTGATCGCTTCTTCCTCCGCCTTGAGGACGCCACGGATGACGAAGAGGACATCGGTCGGGTCCTCTGGCGGCTGGAGCAGGCGCTGGCCCAGGTCCAGGTGCAGGCTGCCCGGCACGGTGCCGCCGAGCTGTTTGATGCGATTGCCGAGCTGTTGCGCGTGTGTCAGCTCCTTCTGGATGTCTGTCGCCAGCGCCTGCTTGATGAACTCGGCCCGCACCCCCTCTAGGTGGAGGCTGTTGACCAGGTAGTTGATGACTGTCTCAACCTCCATCGTGTAGGCCTTGCGCAAGCTAGCCACGATCTGCTCTCGGGTTGCCGCCATCCGATTCCTCCTTCCAGGATTAGTTTCTCCCCAGCTCAATGCGGGTCCGCTGTGCTTCGCTGCGCAGCGGGGCGTGTGGGCTGTGGGCCAACTGTTCCAGGGCCGCATCCAACACGGTCAGGTCTCGGCTCGGTTGCTTCCGATGGAGTTCATTGAGAGCCAATAACGTGGCGACCACCGTCGTCCGGGCCGTGGCTTCGTCGGGCATGACCTTGCCGTCCGGCTGCTTGAGCTGAAAATTCTCCAGGAGTGCCTGCTCATCCAGCATCTCGCGCACCAGGTCGAGGGGAACTTGGGCGCTGCCGCGCCGAAGCAGGGCCAAGGCTGCTTGGTAGCGGATGCTCAGTCCCGGCAAGCGGCTGATGCCCTCGGCCCCGCGCTGGTACTTGTCGTCTTGAAGCAGCTGCTCGACCAGTTCTTGCCCGTGGCCATCGTCCCGCGTCAGCTTGAGCAGGGCCTGCTCCATGCGGGCGTTTTCTGCCGCATCGCCCTCCCAGAAGCTAAGCGCCAGAGCTGTGTTCTTGCGCAGGGAAGGATTCGCGTCGCCGGCGCACTTCACCAGGGTCTGCTCCACCCCTAGGGCTTGCGGGCTGCCGGTCCCTCGGCCTTTGAGGTGCTCCAGCGCCGCCCGCGCCCAATCCGCCCGTTCCCGCCCTCCGCTTACTTCGTCTTCAAGCTTGGCGAGAATGTTACCCTGTCGCTCCAGCGGTAACTTGTCGAACCGCTTCAGGTTCTCTCCCAGCGTCGCTAGCGCCCAGACGCTTTGCAAGCGGCGGCGGGCGCCGCCTTTGGCGTCTGCGCCGTCTTCGCTGACGGCCAATTCATTCAGAAGCGGTGCCCCGACAGGAATTGTACAGTTTCCCAGGCAGGCGCTCAAATAGACAATGTAACTGCGCTGCGCCTCGAGCGTTTTGAGATCTCCCTCCGGGGCCGACGGAGTCGGTTGGCGAAGTCGGTCCCCCAGCGACTGCTCGGTGGTCGCGGCAGCTTGCAGAGCCTGACGCAGGCGCTCGGCCAGGTCGAGGGCAAACTTCGGGTTGGAGGCCAGCTGATCATCGCGCAGCAGCACCTGGGCCAGGTCGTCGGCTGCTCGCCAACGGACATCCGCGTTGGAGCGATCCAGGTTTAACAGAAACTGCTCCGGGGTCCGCGAGCTCGGCACCAGCCAGCTAACGACCAGGATGAGGAGCACCGCAAAGGCGACGATTAGTCCCGGAACCAGGAACAGCTGCACGATGAACTTGCCCGACAGCGGCACGACAGGCGGCAACCCCTTGTTGGGTTCGGAATTGAAGGTGAGAGGAGCCTCAGGCTGCATGGAAGATCTCGTCAAGGGTCCGGCACGCACGCCCGATTCAAAGTAAGCAGGCGCGAGCAGTTCCGTCTCCGGTGCAGAAAGTGCCGGATAGTGGTAATCTAGGTGGTGCTCAGGAGCCGTCAAGGGGCGTGAGTCCGTGCTTGACAGGCGTGCGCCAGTCTTGCTAGTTTGACGGAACCGGTGAACGCCGAGGGGCTCGGCCTGCGGTCGGCCCCGATTCAGACTATGGTTTCCCGCGCCTGGCAGGCCGGGGGCGGGTTCAGACATGCCGCTGACTCTGGAACAATACGCGAGTTATCTGGACACGCGCGGTTTACCGTGGCCTGGGCCTCCGGAAATCGACTGCCCCAAGGCCAAGCCCCACCTCCGCCGCCTGCCCCAGGTGCGGGTCGTGTTATGGAATGTCTATGGCACGCTGTTGGCCATTCCCGGCGGGGAAGTCTATTTTGAACATCCGCACCAGTTCGTCATGGACGTTGCCCTGGACAAGACCATCCAGGAATTCAAGATGTGGGGCGCGATGACGCGCAAACCGGGACAACCGGCCGACTACCTCCGCCAGGTTTATGAGACCCTGCTGATCGAACAGCGGACCATGCCGGCGGGTCCGGAAAAGTACCCTGAGGTGGCCGTCGAGCGCTTGTGGGAGGGGTTCCTCAAGAAGCTGCTGCAAAAGGAATACGAGTTCGATGCGGGCTTCTACGGCTCGCTGAACGAGTTCAGCCGTAAGGTGGCGTACTTTTTCCACGCCAGCCTCCAGGGGACGAGCTGTTATCCAGGAGCGGCTCAGGCGCTGCGCGCGGTTCAGGAAGCCGGGCTGCTCCAGGGCCTGCTGGCTGATGGGCAGTTCTTTACGCCGGTGCAGTTACAGCGCGGGCTCATGCGGCAAGACTCGACGGCGCGCCTGGAAGAGTTGCTCGAGCCCGATCTGCGTGTGTTATCGCATGAAGTCCGCGGGCGGAAACCTTCGGAGCGGCTGTTCCGGCAAGCCTTGAGTGCCCTGGCCAAGCGCGGTATCACGCCGGATCAAGTGCTCCATGTTGGCTCGCGGATTGCCCTGGATGTGGTCCCCGCACGCCGGCTGGGCATGAAGACCGGCCTGTTCGCCGGCGACAAGGCGTCTTTGCAGGCCACCCCCGAGCAGCTCAAAGAAACCTTGAATCGCCCCGATGTATTATTGACGAACCTAAGGCAGATCGCCGACGTGGTCGGCTAGGAAGCGGTTGCCTAAGCCGAAGCGTTGGCGCGAGCGGCCGGGCCGGCGCTTCGGGCGAGATTTGAATTCCGTGGAGATCCACCGAGGACTTGCGCATGCCTCCCGAACTGCACTTCGATCCGACTCAGTTGGACCTGGGCCGGGTGGTGGCGGATCAGGACGCTATTCGCCGAATCATTCCACAGCGTTTTGAGATGGAACAACTGACGGCGATCGTGTACCTCGATCCCCAGCAGAACCTGATTGTCGGCTACAAGGACGTGCGCCCCGAGGAGTTCTGGGTGCGTGGCCATATGCCCGATTATCCGCTGCTCCCCGGCGTCCTCATGTGCGAAGCCGCGGCGCAGTTGTGCACCTACTACATCGTCACCCAGGGATTACTCCAAGGGGATTTCGTGGGCTTCGGCGGCCTGGAAAATGTGCGCTTCCGCAGTCCCGTGCGGCCCGGTGATCGGTTGGTGCTGATCGCCAAGGGGATGCGCATGCATCGACGCCAGACGATCTTCAACGTGCAGGGGTTCGTGGGCAAGACGATGGCGTTCCACGCCGACATCCTGGGCGTGCCGCTGACGCGCAAGGAGAGGATGTGACGGTGCGTCGGGCTCGCCGGCTACCCCTGGCGGAACTGACTCCGTATCTGCTCGTGGTCCCCGACGCGCCCGTGCCCCTGGCTTGGCGGACCGTCTTTGGCAATGAGCATCCGGTCGAGTTGGAGGTCGGGTTCGGCAAGGGGCTCTTCTTGCTTACCGCCGCACAGGCGTGCCCGGGGACGAATTTCCTGGGCATCGAGATCCTGCGTAAGTACCAGCTCTTCACCGCCACGCGTCTGGCCAAGCGCGGGTTGAGCAACGTCCGCCTCATCCAGGCCGACGCACGAGCTTTCTTGAGCGACTGCGTCGGTTCCGCCTCGGTACAGGCGGTGCACGTGTACTTTCCGGACCCCTGGTGGAAGAATCGCCATGTCAAGCGGCGTGTCTTTACTCCGGAATTCGCAATGCAATGTGAGCGGATCCTGGTCCCGCAGGGACGCCTGCACGTGGTCACCGACGTGGCCGAGTACTTCCGCGTGATCACCGAGATCGTTGCTCGACAGACGTGCCTGCAACCGATCCCGCCGCCTCAGCCCCAGGAACCCGGGCATGACGTGGATTACTTGACCAATTTTGAGCGCAAGTTTCGCCTGGAAGGTAGGCCCATCTACCGGGCTACCTATGAGAAGATTGCCCAATAAGGATTTGCGTCAAATCCTCACCTAGGGTTCGGTGCCAACGAGTGCGTGGCTGTTAAACACTGTTGCCCAGCGATGTTCACTTCAGTTAACACGGTTTACAGATGAACGATAATTCATTTTAACACTCAGAACCTTTTGGCAGAGATTCTCGTCTGGTCATCCCGCTGCCGCCAGGAATCAGAGCTGCTCAAGTCCTCTCCTCATCCTGGGTTAGCACAATGGAAAGAACTTCTTCAGTGTTCGTGCCACTTCTGGCATAGGAAATGCCTTTCCCAAACAGCAGATCCCCCTATGGCACCAAGCTCTCAGCAGATGCTACGCAGTCCCCTGCACGTCGGAGACAAGCACGGGATGACCCATCCGAAAAGGATTGGCCCGCCGATGAATTCTTCATGGCACGGTTTCAGGAGATGAATCTGTACAAAAGCCCGTACGCTCGTGCCGTGCTTGAGGGGATCGAGCTATCCATCCAGGCGAAAAGCGAGCCAGTGCTACTCGACGAGTGCTGGATCGACCACATCATGCCGCAGAGCATCACCGGCGACGCGGACGGTAAGGCGTGGCGGGCTGACCTGGGCGAATGCTGGCAGCAGGTCCACGAAAGGTGGTTGCCTACACCAGGGAATCTAACGCTGGTGGGCCGCGACTACAACATCGCCATGCAGAAGAAGCCGTTCGCGGCTAAGGCGGCGAACGAAAGGGAAGCATGGATTGCGTTGATGTGCCTTGCGTTGCGTTGTCACTGAAAAGCGTTGCCAGGACCTCAGGGGGGGAGGGGAACGCAATGAATCAGGGCCCTCCGAGCGGTTCGGGGCAAGCCAGTCCGGGTCCCTCCCCACCCAGTCAGCCTGAGCAGGCGATCGCTTGCAAGCAATGCACCTCCAGCACGAACGGCGCCGCGGGGATCGACGCCAGGCGGAAGAGCGGCAGCAGCTCTCCGAGCGTAATCGGCTCCATGCGATCGATCCAGTGCCTGGGGGCGGGAAAACCAGCAGCGCGAGGTGCGATTCTTTCTTCGATTCCCCCTTTGTTGTGGCGGGGATGATCAAAAAGGAGAAAATACCTTCTGGTCTTGCTCTCCGCGGAGCTCTGCGGATAGGCGACGCGTCCGATCGCACTCCCGCCTGGACAGGCTTCGCCAGACGGGTGCTATTGGAGTTGAGTGCAGTCATGGTTCAGATCGGCTGTGTTCTGGGTAACAGCATTGTGGCGGCAAGTTTGCAACTTGCCGAGGCCCCCCGGCAAGTTGCAAACT
>JBGQLF010000806.1:0-5611 GCA_041499985.1 Gemmataceae bacterium | reverse complement strand
GTCCAGCGCAGATTCTAGACTTCCGATCGGCGGAACGGAGACCTCATGGTGACACTTCTTTGGGCCACGTTCAGAAAGCTCCTCCACCGAAGAAGTGAGCAAGGAGCCACAAGGAGCATCAGCGAAGAACCTCGCGGCCTGCATTCATGCGTTCGCGAGCCACGGCCCGGCGGCTGCGGATGGCCTCAACCAGATCGCGGTTGTCGCGGATCGTGGCGTCGAAGTCGGTGTAGCAAAAGGCCAGCACCTCTTCCCGATGGGCATCGCTGGAGCCCAAGCCGGTGAACCCATAGCGGCGGCCGATCTCGGCAGCGCGGCGGCGGATGTCTGCATCCATGTTGCTGGTCATCAGCTCCAGCCCATCCAGCTCAGGTTCTTGGGTGCGCAGGATATCATCGAAGCATTGCCCCCAGCGGAAGGGGTGGGCAGCAACCACGGCGCCACCCTGGCGATGCACTTCTCGACACATCTCGGCCACGCCGATGCCGCGGGGTAACGCGAACGGATCGTGAACGCCGTAGGTCAGGAAATGACCCTCGCGCGCCGAGACCTCGATGCCGGCCAGGACCACGAGACCTGGGGCGGCAGCGCGCAGCTCCTCCAGTTCGGCCTCGGTCCAGAGCCAGTCGTGCTCGGTGATGACCACCCCTTCGAGGCCCACCAACTGCGCTCGGCGAACGAGGGCCAGGGGATCCATCTCGCTATCGGGGGAGTGGCGGGTCGTGTGCATGTGCAGGTCGAAACGCATACGCGGAAGCCTCCTTCAGCTGTCTCTTGGGCCATGATCCCGTCTCCAGGTAATCGTAGAGTACCGGGGCAGGGGAGTCAAATGCCGTAAATCCTTTGATTTACGGCATTTAGAGCCATCGAATTATGGCCAAGCGTGAATCTGAGTACACAATTCGCGGGTTTTGCAGGGCATTCTGTACCGATTCTGTAGCGCGTTGCTTGCCGCGCTGGCTCACGTCGCGGTAGCATAGCAGAGTCGAGGTAAAGCCTCAACCTTGCAAACGGAAAGGGAAGAAGATGACAAGCGGTCTGATTCGCGCAACAGTTTACGGGACGGTGTTTGGGGTGGCTCTACACGTCTATGCCGATTCGTGGGTGCAATCGTGGGAGTAGCAGGAGCACACTCACAGAGAAGCATTGGTTAACCAGAACATGAACCAGAATGGCGTTCTGGTGGCGACCTCTGGGTCCCAACAACTCTGGCGGTAGTCGCTCGGTACAACGTTAACGGATAGCGGGCGGGCTGGTCAAGGAATCGGCTGGCCTCTTCCTTTGGGTCCCAGCTTCTTGGTTTTGATGACCGACGATGACTTGGGGTGTCGTCGCTTCGAGACGAAGGACGATTCGGCCAGGAGCCTACCGCACGAGCACGACGCGAAAGCCCAGATCCGCGTAGCGGTCGGCGGGCTGGAAGCCGAGGCGGTGGGCGGCACGGCAGTTGCGCGGCGGGTGGGAGAGCGAGCCACCTCGGAGCACACGGAACGGGCCGGCGCTGGGTCCCTGCGGATCCTGTCTCGGACTGTTCTTGTAATAATCATTGTCGAACCAATCCTGGCACCATTCCCAGACATTCCCGTGCATGTCGTGCAACCCAAAAGCATTCGTCTGATACTGCCCCACCGGTGCGGTGAAGACGTAACCGTCGTCGCTTTTTATCATTGAGTAGGAGAGATTAGGGAATTTCCGTTTGAAGGAAGCATCCGCCACATTCCCCACCGACGCCAGCGTTTCACTGTCTTCCCCACTGTAATAGCGGGTCTGCGTTCCCGCACGGCAACTGTACTCCCACTCGGCTTCCGTGGGCAAGCGGTATTTCTTCCCTTCCTTCTTGCTCAACCAGTCACAAAAGGCAACGGCGTCTTTCCACGTGACATTCACTACCGGGTGCTCATCGGTCTGCTCGAAACCCACATTCCGCCAGGAATACTTGGTGTTCGGCCCTTTGAAGTCATTGGTTTCGGCATCGTAGCCGATGCCACCCCGCCCGTCTTCCTCGGCCTCAGTCTGGTAGCCGGCGTCAACAAACTTGCGGAACTGCCCGCGTGAGACCTCGTACTTGCCGAGGTAGAATGCTTTCGTGATCTCTACTTCGTGCTGTGGCTTCTCCCACTCGAATCCCTGGTTGTTTGGAGATCCCATCAGGAACTTGCCGGCCGGGATCAAGACTAGCTCCATACCGATGGAGTTGTGGATTTGTGCTCCCAAGGGCTGTGCAGGGACAGAGTTGTTCTCCGTGTTCTCTACCGGCGGCTTCTGCTTCGGTTCAGGCGTGGAGGCAGGAGGCAGCTGGCTCGTTTGCTCTTGGGGCACGAGCACAACGCGAAAGCCCAGAAGGCCGCTGCGGTGGGCGGGCTCTTGCCCATTGCGGCGAGCGGCGCGGCAGTAGCGAGGCGACTGGTCGAACGAGCCACCGCGGAGCACGCGGAAGGAGCCGGCTTCCGGTCCCTGCGGATCATATTTCGGGCTGTTCTTGTAGTAAGCCGCGTCGTACCAATCCCGGCACCATTCCCATACGTTTCCGTGCATGTCGTGTAACCCGAAATCATTCGACTTGAAGCGCCCTACCGGAGCAGTGAAGACGTAACCGTCGTCGCTCGTGATCGTCCCATTAGCGCGGGGAAACCTCCGTTTGAAGGAGGCATCCGCCACATTCCCCACCGACGCCAGCGTTTCACTGTCTTCCCCACTGTAATAGCGGGTCTGCGTTCCCGCACGGCAACTGTACTCCCACTCGGCTTCCGTGGGCAAGCGGTATTTCCTGCCCTCTTTCTTGCTCAGCCAGTCGCAAAAGGCCTTGGCGTCATTCCAGCTCACATTCACCACAGGGTGCTCGTCGGTCTGCGCAAAACCTGCATCCCGCCAGGAATACTGCGTGCTATACTTGAACGAGTTGATTGTCGCATCGTAGCCCCAGCTAGCCTGGCCATCCTTCTCCGCCTCAGTCTGATAACGCGTGTCCTCGACGAACCGGCGAAATTGCCCACGAGTCACTTCATACGTGCCGAGGTAAAATGAGCGAGTGATCTCCATTTCGTGCTGCTCTTCATCCTCAAAGCGTCCCTCCTCTCCCTTGGAGGATCCCATCAAGAACTTGCCTGGCGGAATTAAGACTAGCTCCATGCCGATGGAGTTGCTGATCGGTTTCGCGAGTGGCGGCGATCCAGAACTACCTGTCCTACCGGAATTCGGGTTCGTTCGTGAGGCGCGAAGCGTTACTTGCAGGACAGGATTCCCCCATCGCTTGACCGTGAAAGACTCGCTGACGGTCTCGAAGTCTTTCCCTGTCACGACCAGTTTGTGCTCGCCCACTTTCAAGTGGAGGGGTTGCCCCAAACCGGTGATAGCGACAGTACCGTTGTCCACTTCGACCTTGACGTTGGCGTTCGGATCGCTCAACTCGATTTTGATATCGCCGTGATCGGTGCGGAGGATAATAACGATGCCCAACATCAGGATGGCTACTGCTGCATATGCCGCTGCGATCCAGCACCACGGCGGCAGTTTGATCCTCTTGATGGAAGCCGGAGCACTCTCAGCGGTGCCGCTAGGATCAGGGCATGGTTCAAAACCCTCTTGGACCGGATCACACGGGGTAGGCTCCGCGAGCCGAGCGGGGCCGGGCCGGCTTGGCTCGGCGGACTTACCTTTTGTGACCTGCTGTTGAACCATGCCAGAAACAGCGCTGGCCTCCCGCAGATAGGCAAGCATGGCCGTGGCCATCTCGGTCATGCTCTGGTAGCGATCTTCCGGCCGCTTGGCCATCGCCTTCAGACAGATGGCCTCCAGGCGACGATCCACATCGGCGCGGTGGAAGGAGGGAGGCTCCGGTTCATGGTTCGCAATCTGAAACAACACTTCCAGATAATTCTGCCCCTGGAACGGCAGCCTTCCGGTCAGTAGCTCGTACAGGATGACGCCCAGACTATAGATGTCCGAGCTAGGCCCCAGAGTATGGGTATTGCCGCTGGCCTGCTCCGGAGACATATACGCCGGCGATCCCATGATGGCATCACTCTGCGTCAGCCGGATATCGCCCTTGTCACGCGCCGGGCCAAGCCGAAGTCCATGATCACCGGTTCCTGCCGCTGGTTGATCATGATGTTGGCCGGCTTCAGATCGCGGTGGACGACCCCCTTGGCATGGGCTTCCGCTAAGGCCACCGCCAGCTTGTGGATTAGGCGAGCTACCTGCCGTGGTCGCGGTGGCTTCCGCTCGCGAAGAAGGACAGACAGTGGTTCGCCCTCGACATAAGCCATCGTCAGGTAGTGGATGCCGTTGATTTCACCCACGTCGTACACCGGGCAGATGTTGGGATGATCGATGGTGGCGGCTGCTCGAGCCTCGCGATAGAAGCGCTCCAGGATGGCCTTGAGAATCTCCGGGCCACCTTCAGCGCTCAGGTTCGGAACCTTCAACGCGACGCGACGGTCCAGCTGGGTATCGTCAGCCAGATGGACCGATCCCATGCCGCCTTTGCCCAATTCCTTGAGGATGCGATAGCGGCCGAATTGCTCCGGCAACGAACCCGCCGGGCCGGCCACGCGCTCCGGGAGGGAGGTATCCACCTGCAAGGAAATGCTCTGCTGGGTGTCTTGGGCGGGTCTTGCTTCAGCGCTCAGTGCTTCCTCGTTCCCCACCAGTTGGCGCAACGCCTCGGCTTGCTGCGGGAAGCGTTTGGCAAACTCGCTCAGCTCTTTGGGGACGCCGGCTTGGCGCCGCGCCTCATACTCGGCCAGAATCAGATCGGCCGTGACGGTCTCTGGCGTTCCCAGCTCGGGCAGCTTGCTCAAATAAGACTCCAGGCGTACCCCTTTGCCCCGGTCCCAGCGCCGTTCCAAGTCGATCTTGACCATCTCCACCAAGGCCGGCAAACGCAGGCGATCACCAACCGGCGGCAGCTTACGCAACCAAGCTTTGAGATGGTCTTCGTTCCAGGAGTGGTCGAAATCCACCAGCCAGGACTCCACCAGCTGGCGGTTTTCCGCGGAGAGAGCCGCGAGGTTTGGATCGGTAGCTGCCATCGTTGCGCTCCTGAACAGGCGTGCATAACCTCTCGGCTCGTCCCGCGCCCCTTCCTCTTATATCATTGCGCTGCCGCCGCAAAGTGGGACATGAATTCCGAAAATCGTTAGCCGTATCCGCGGGAGGCGCTCTCTTCGAGCCGCTCTTGAAGCTGGTCCAGCACCCGATGGACGGTGCGACGGGAGACCCCAAGCTGGGTTGCGACTTGCGATTGATTGTGGCCTTGCAGTCGCAGATCCAGCACCTGACCGTACAGGAGCGGAAGACCGCGCACCAAAGCTTCCACCTGGTCCACGAATGCGGCGGCGTCATCCGGGCTGGGGTCCTGGGCCACGGCTGCCAGCCACCAGGCATCTTCCCCAGGAGACTGCTCCACGCGCACGTCCCGCATCTCCATCCTGTGGTGACGCCCCTTGGCGCGAGTTTTGAGGACCGTAATCTTCACAAGGAGCTGCCACAGATCATTGGAGCTGCCGATCCGGAATTCGCCCTGGGCACTGCGCCGGAAGAACGTGCGAAAGACGGACTGGACGACATCTTCGCCGTCCAGTCGTCCAGCCATTTTCCGGCTCAAGTGCTG
>JBGQLF010000805.1:0-5612 GCA_041499985.1 Gemmataceae bacterium | reverse complement strand
CTGCGCCTGCACCGCCGCCAGTTGCTGCCGCAAGCGCTGACATCCTGCACAAGTGGTTGGTACGACGTCTGCCATGATTCCCTTATGCTAGGAAGGAACGAGCCAAACGGCACTACCTACTACCATCAGCAAGGACTATGGGGTTTGAACATAGTCAGAATCATAACTATCGCCGTGAACGGCTACCCCTGGACATTCAGTTCAAGATATGGGAGCTGGTTGCGGCGGGTGAGATATCTGGGCATCTGCCTCCACTCCCAGCCTGGAAGTCCAAAGGACCAGTCCCGGAAAAGGCAACGACTCTCGAATCCATCAACCGCTTGGTCATCGACGGCCACAAAAACGTTCGTTACGAAGACAACCACCCTAATTGGCACATGCCCAGCGGAAATCTACTGAAGAGACAGGAGATTAGTTTATTCAATGGCTCTACTTTCAAGACGTTTTTCCCAAACGGCTCTAGCGGGCAGGGGGGGTCGGAAGGGCACTTGCCTCGAACGATTTCTTCCTTCGCCCTACTCATATTGACCCCCATTACGTTTGGTTTTCGCGCCTCGAGTCCCGTCCTCATCCCAAGCTGGCATGAAGAAATGAGGTATTCGGGGACCAGTCTTCCAATCGAGGGTCGCCCTGCCAGGAATACATCGTCAATCGGAGCGGAACGGAGAGTGTGTGGCTCGACCCAGCCAAGGATTATGTCATGCGCCGCATCACCTTGCGGAGACAGGGCCAGCTCCTTGATCAAGTCGACATCACTTACCGCCCCGATGAGATTGCAGGATGGTTTCCGACTTCGTGGGTGCGCAATCAATACGCGCCAGGCGGAGCGGTCCGCAGGACCACTAAGATCGAGGTCCTGGAAGTGCGGTTCAATGAGCCGCAACCAGCGGAGCAATTCGATGTGGTTTTCCCAACTGGAACCACTGTTATCGATGACCGGAACGATCTTACATTTTATCGTGTTCAGCCTGATGGAAGTATGCGCGAAGTATCTCCCAGTGGCGAGGTACTGTCGGCCTCTATAGCCCAGCCAGGCGATTCCTGGTATCGGCGCAATAGATGGATTCTCGCCTGCCTGGGCATGGCACTTGTCGGCCTTGTCTTGGCCGGTGTGCTGAAGAGGAGGAGGAGGACCGGCTCTTCGTAGTCAAGTTTGGTCGCCGGCAGACCCTCCCGTTCATTGGGTGGTGTTACGATTCGCTTGTTCCAAGGACCTTGATTGCGACTGGGTTTTGTCCTTCAATGCATTTGGCAGTAAGTGTATAGGTGTCTCACTCTTTTCACTGGAGGTGGCTCATGTTTCTGCAGAAAGTATTTGCTGCCGCAACTCTGATCCTGGGAGCCCTTCTCATCACAGATGCACATGCAGTTAACTGTGATCAGAAATGTCGGCACAGAACACAGTTCTTTTATTGCAGTGCTGGACCATGCCTTAAGTTGACGCTTGCTTCATGTTTGCTGTGCGGCAGTGCTACCAACAATAACTGGTGCAGTGACCAAAGTGGATTCGGTGGAACCTGTACTGCTACGGATATGACCAACAGCGTCGTATACTGGTCAGATTGTACACAGGTATGTGACTGCAATACATACGCGGCACAGGCCGTTGAGGCTTCGGTATCAGGGTCAACGAGTGGTGGTCCAACCATTACCTTGTATACTTGTCAATGAAGCCGCTCCTCACTGTGCCGATATCTCCAGCGTCGTTTCTGACCTAAGCTGTCAGGGTTGCCTGACTTGGCGAGGCTGTGTGTCAGCCCCAGCTCAATCGTCGTGGGCGATTCTGCTAACGCAACCATGGTATGCCTTGCGCAGGCAGACAATCCCAGAGGGCTTCCATGATGCACTCCCCAAGCGAGCAGTCCATCTCTTCCATAAGACGGTCCGGCTGGACGCTTGTGGAGCTTCTGGTCGTTCTTCTTATCCTCGGCCTTCTTGTCGGCATTACGCTACCAGCGGTTCACCGAATTCGCGACGTTGCCGCTCGTGCGGGGTGCGCCTCGAACCTCCGGCAGCTCGCGCTAGGCGTCCATCTCTACGCCGATGCCTGGCATCAGCTGCCGGAGGGTTGCGCCTATCCACGTCCCCTTTTTCCGCGCCCCGGGATCTCCTGGCACACGAACATCCTTCCCTACGTGGAACAAAACCAATTGTGGCAGCTGGCATGGGAAGCCTTCCGGCAGGACCGATCCGGTGATCACAGTAGTCTGCATGCCGCTGTCATGGCCAAGTCGATTCCCGTCTTCTTATGTCCATCCGATTCGCGGGAGACGGGAGTATCGACTACGGGAAGAGTCTGGGGATTGACATCCTATCGGGGCGTCGCGGGAACAGGTTGGAGTCGCAATGATGGTGTTTTTCACCGCAACTACACCGTCCGCTTTGCCGACATCACGGATGGGAGTTCCAACACCCTCATGATTGGCGAGCGTCCGCCTGGCCCAGAGGGACGCTATGGCGGTTGGTACGCGGGCTGGGGCGACGCGGTCTGTTTCCTGGCCGCCCAAATCCTGCCTGCGGGAAGAAATGATTGGATTCCGGAGCGGGCCAGCGATTGCGACTTGTTCGGCAGTGCCTTTCGCCAAGGGCAGTTAAGCAATCTGTGTGATGTGAACCATTTTTGGAGCGTCCACATTGGGGGCGCGAACTTTGCCTTTGCGGATGCTTCGGTTCGGTTTCTCCGCTACGCCCAGTCGGATGTTATGCCGGCGCTCGCTACGCGAGCCGGTGGGGAGATCGTGAACACTGATTGATAGTCGTTTGATGTCAAGGCGGTCCGTTCGAGCCTTGTTCGGGCGGGCACCCTAGGCTCAGGTAGCCCCGTGAGCGGGCTGGGAGTGGCAAGGATAGACTAGATTCCTTGGGACAACGAATCGTTTCCAAGTGGGAGAGACGACCCCCGTCTCGTAGCAGTGAGTAAAATGGCCGGTGAGATTCCACCGCCAAGCAGAGTCCTCACCGGCCTGACCTCGCCTCAGCGGCTGGTCTGCGCGCTGGGCCGAGTATTCTATTGTTATTATTGCCGCAGACCGGCTCCTGGCAAGGAGATTCCCGACATGGGGTACTCTCCTCACGCGCTCCGGTCGCCGAACTACGGTCACGCCCCGGGCTTGGTTCACTCCAAGAGCAGGCTTCCTTTCATCGGTCTGGTCGGGTTGGGCCTCGTCGTAACCTTCGGGTTTGTGGTGGTCCCAGGCACCAACACCACGGATCCACCAACGACGTTGCAAGGATCCAACTTACCTGTTCTTGCCCTAGCGTTTGCACCGGATGGTCAGACGTTGGCCAGTGCTGGCGGCAAGCCCAACTATCTGGGCGAGGTCAAGCTGTGGGATCTGGCCACGGGCAAAGAACGCGCCACCCTGATAGGGCACCGCCAACCTGTCCATGCCCTGGCCTTTGCGCCGGATGGTCAAACGCTGGCAACTGGCGGAACGGATGCCGTGGTGAAGTTGTGGCACGTAGTCACTGGCAAAGGACGCGCTGCCCTCGATGAAGTGGGCCAACCCGTCTATAGTCTGGCCTTTGCCCCGGACGGGCAAACATTGGCTATCGGAGGAAATGCGAGCGTGATGCTCTGGGACGTCTCTTCCGCTCGAGTGCGCCGCATGCTCCCGGGACAAGATCTCGTGGCCTTTGCTCCCGACGGCCGGACGGTTGCCGCCAACAATCTCCTGGCCGAGGCAGTGCAGCTGTGGGATGCCAACGACGGGCAGGTCCGCGCCACTTTGCCGCAGTACAGCGTACGGGCCTTGTGCCTGGCCTACGCTCCCGATAGCCAGCTGCTGGCTACGGGTGATGGTGCCGATGGTGCCGTGCAGATGTGGGACCTCGACCGCCAGCAGGTGCGCTGGATGCGGCACGGACACGCTGGGACAGTCAACGCGGTGGCGTTTGCTCCTGATGGGCAGACGTTGGCCACGGCCAGTAACGATCAAACCGTAAAGTTATGGAACGCGGCTACCGGGCGCGAGCTGGCCACACTCCAAGGTCATTCCGGCGGGGTGACGGCGGTAGCGTTTGCTCCGAACGGCCAAAGGTTGGCGACAGCGAGCTACGACAAGACCGTGCGGCTTTGGCACGTAGTCCGAGATCGATGGACAGATCACCTTGGTTTTTCCCCGAACACATGCCCCATCTGCCACTAGCCAGAACACGCATCACGGAAACTGCGCCGCCTCGGCTTCGATGCGGAAGTTCACGGCCAGGGAGGAGCACCAAGCAGCGCCCCGGGTCATCAGGCGGCCTTTGACCCGCATCTTATGGCCGTAAACACTGTATGTTTGATCGACTCGCACAAGAAAGGTACCCGTAGTTCCGCGGACCGTCACGGCGATGCTGTTGAGGTCGCCGCGGGCGAGGTCCGGGAGGACGCCGAAGCGGGCGCCGTAGTTGAAGAAAGTGGCCCGGCAGCGGCAGCCCTGCTGAAGGCCTGCGCTTTCTGGGCCGTGCTCGGAAAGGAGCCTTGAGACCTTCTGCGACTGACGGTGTTAGATATTTAGAAGCGGTGGCCGAAGGAATGAAATGGGCCAGTTTTCAGCCCTGAATCCTCACTCCGCCACCGCTTCTTAGGGTGCCTGGGAGAATCATCCATGCCTACAGTTGTCTGGGTCTGGGCCGTGCTGACCTTGCCGGCTTTCCTTTCCGGTGCTGCTGGGCAACCTCCACCCGGGCAGAGAGCAGTTAGCGATGCTGCCGGCAAGCGCCAGGAATCCGTAAAAACCCTGGACATTCGGTTCAAACAATGGGATGTCGTTGCAGCAGGGGTGATCTCTGAGGATGCGCCTCCACTCCCCCTCCTGAAGCCCAAGGGACCGGTCCCGGAAAAAGCAACGACTCTCGAATCCATCAACCGCTGGATCATCGACGGCCACAGAATTCGTTACGAAGACAACCATCCCAACTGGCATCTGCCCAGTGGCAATCTGATCAAGAGAACTGAGATCAGCCTTTTCAACGGCTCCACGGCTAAGATCTTCTATCCCAACGGCTTTAGCGGGCAGGAAGGTCCAGCAGCAGGCCTCCCGAGCACGAGTCAGCTACCTCAATTCGCCTCGCTACTCTTGACTCCGATCACCTTCACGTTTCGAGCGTTGACACCCGACTTCTCAAACTGGCTCCAGGAGATGAAGCCAACTGGGGTCACTCAGACCATCAATGGTGCGCCGTGCCAGGAATACGTCCTGAAATCAACCCGGAGCCTGTGGCTCGATCCAGCCCAAGACTATGTCGTGCGTCGCCTCAGCTTGCAGAAAAAGGGGCAGATGGTTGATCAGATCGACATCACCTACCGCCCGCACGAGATTGCAGGATGGGTTCCCATTTCCTGGGTGCACGTTCAACGTGGGCCAAGTGGGGCCGTGCGCAGGACCACCACCATCAATATCCTGGAGATCCGGGTCAATGACCCACAACCGCCGGAGCAATTCGATGTTGTTTTCCCGCCTGGAACCACGGTTATCGATAGTCGGAATGTAGCCGTTCACGGCGATAGTTATGATTCTGACTATGTTCAAACCCCATAGTCCTTGCTGATGGTAGTAGGTAGTGCCGTTTGGCTCGTTCCTTCCTAGCATAAGGGAATCATGGCAGACGTCGTACCAACCCCTTGT
>JBGQLF010000804.1:0-5614 GCA_041499985.1 Gemmataceae bacterium | reverse complement strand
GCTGTGCTTCGGCGGCACCACCCACGTGACGCCCGTCGGTCTTCGCCCCGAGATGGCGTCCTACACCGTGTTCGTGGACGGCATCAGCAAGGCCTTCGCCGCGACCGGCGTGCGCGTGGGGTGGGCGGTCGGCCCCGTGGACGTCATCTCCCGCATGTCCGCCCTCCTCGGGCACGTCGGCGCCTGGGCGCCGCGGGCCGAGCAGGTCGCGACCGCGAAGTTCCTCGACGATCCCGCGGCCATCCGTGCCTTCCACGTCCGCTTCATCCACGCCGTGCAGGCGCGGCTGGACCGCCTGCACCGCGGGCTGCAGGCGCTGCGCGCGGACGGCTTGGCGGTGGACAGCACGCCCCCGATGGGCGCGATCTACCTGGCCGCGCGCCTCTATCCGTTCGGCCGCCGCACGCCGGCGGGCCGCGAGCTGAAGACGAACGAGGACGTGCGCCAGTACGTGCTCGACCGCGCCGGCCTGGCCGTGGTGCCCTTCCAGGCCTTCGGCTGCGTCGAAGAGGACGGCTGGTTCCGCCTCAGCGTGGGCGCGGTGTCCGAAGAGGACATCGAGGCCGTCCTGCCCCGGCTTCGCGAAGCGCTGGCCGCCCTGGCCTAGAGCCCCTCACTCCGCGCGCGGCCCCTCGACCGGATCGACGCGCATCGCGCGGAGGGCGGCGGGCAGGCAGGCTCCCAGGGAGGCGGCGAGCAGGAGCGCCCCCGCCGCGATCATCGAGGGCCACCTCGCCCGCCACGAGGCCGTGGTAGACGGTGCGGCTGGTGCGCGAGACGGCGCGGGATCGCCACCGGCGTGCGCGCCACGATCACGGGCAGGGCCAGAGCGGCGGCGAGGAGTCCGAGGGCGCGCCGCCCGCGATCGAGAGCACGGTCCCCTCGGCCAGCAGTTGCCCCAGCAGGTGCAGCGGCGACGCGCCCAGGGCGGTCCGCAGCCTCTATCGGCCCGGGAACCGATCCGCCGCCGACGACGGCCTCACTCCTGCCGAGCGGGCTCCGAACAAATGCTGGTCGCGCCGAGGCTCGACGAGCACGCCACGCAGCGGTTGAACGTGACGCCGTAGTTGAAGGCCCCCGCCGGCACTTCGCCGAGCCCGGTGACGACCGTGAGCACGGCGCTCAACTCGCAGAAGGCGGAACCGTTGCACGCGTTGCCGGGGCTGCAGCAGCCGGAGCCGCTGCTGAACAGCGTGTTGTTGAGGACGGTCACGGTCTGGTTGGCGCCCACCAGCGCGGCGGCGGGGCTGAAGGTGAACGGCTGGCCGGCGCTGCACCCGCCCGAGACGACCCGGGTCTCGTGCCGCAGACGGTGGCGACCGTGCTTGGCCTGAAAGAAGAGCCGGGCAAGCCAATTGCACAAACGCTCACCGAGCACCTCAAGGACAAGCGGCTCCTGATGCTTCTCGATAACTGCGAGCACCTGCTCGACGTCAGCGCGGGCCTGGCCGACGCGCTCTTGCGTCAGTGCTCCGGCGTGCAGGTCCTGGCGAGCAGCCGGGAAGCTCTCGGCATTGGTGGAGAGCAGGCGTACCGAGTGCCTTCGCTCTCGCTTCCCGATCCGAAGCAGGCGCATACGTCGATTTCCGTCGCGCAATTCGAGGCGGTGCAGCTCTTCACTGATCGTGCCTTGCTCGCCCGCGCGGATTTCCAGGTCACCAACCAGAACGCTTTCGCGCTCGCCTCCATCTGTTATCGGCTGGACGGGATTCCGCTGGCGATCGAGTTGGCGGCCGCGCGCGTGCGATCCCTCTCGATCGAGGAGATCGACGGCAAGCTGGACCAGCGATTTCGCCTGTTGACGGGTGGCTCCCGGACAGCGTTGCCGCGCCAACAAACTTTGCGCTCGCTTATCGACTGGAGCTACGACCTGCTCAACGATCCGGCGAAGCTGCTATTGCAGCGGCTGTCGGTGTTTGCGGGAGGGTGGACGTTGGAGGCGGCCGAACAGATCTGCGCCGGTGACGGTATGGAGGAGTCGGAGATCTTCGATCTGTTGACGTCGCTCTGCGACAAGAGCTTGGCGGTGGCGGGCCAGAACGATGGTGACTCGCGCTTCCGGCTGGCGGAGACGGTGCGGCAATACGCCCGCGAGCGGCTGGTGGAGAGCGGGGGCGGCGAGGCAGTTCGGGAACGGCATCGAAACCACTTCTTGGCACTGGCGGAGGAGGCGGAACCGAAACTGATGGGCGCGGAGCAGGCCGAGTGGCTGGAGCGTCTGGAAGTGGAACATGAAAACCTGCGGGCAGGTCTGGACTGGAGCCTTGTGGCGGCGGAATCGGCAGGAGGTCTCCGGCTATGCGGGGCGTTATGGCGGTTCTGGTGGACGCGGGGACATCTCTCGGAGGGCCGAGAGTGGTGTCTGCGGATCCTGGGAAAGGCGGGAGGCGAGGAGCGAACCCGGGAGCGCGCGAAAGTGCTCAATGCGGCGGGCGCAATGGCCTACTACCAAGGGGACTATCCTTGCGCCCGCGCGCAGAGCGAGGAGAGCCTGGCGATCCGGCGGCAATTGGGCGATCGAAGGGGCATGGCCTTCGCGCTGAACATCCTTGGGAATGTGGCTGTGGATCAGGGCGATTTCGCCTCTGCCCAGACGTTGTTCGAGGAGAGCCTGGCGATCGACCGGGAACTGGGGGACCAGCGTGGCATCGCCGCCATGCTAAGCAATCTGGGGAGTGTGGCCCAGAACAAGGGCGACCATCAGGCCGCCGGGACGCTGTACAAGGAGAGCCTGGCGATCATTCGAGAACTGGGAGACCGGGGCGGAATCTCAATCGTACTGATCTGCCTCGGGCTGGCGGCGTGTGGCGAGAAAGACTATCCGGCCGCGCGGATGCGGTTGGAGGAGAGCCTGGCAATTGGGAGGGAACTTGGGGACCGGCGGAGCATGGCCATGTCGCTGACCAGCCTTGGGTATGTGGCCGACGAGCAGGGCGATTTTGCCTCTGCCCGCGCGCTGTACCAAGAGGGCTTGGTAATCCAGCGCGAACTGGGCGACATGGGGGGAGTTCCCACGTCGCTGGAGGGACTGGCGGCAGTGGTCGCTGCTCTCGACAATGCCCTTTGCGCCGCCCGCATCTGGGGCGCGGCGGAGCGACTGCGGGAGGAGATCGGTTCGCCGATGGCGCCAAATGAACTGCCCCGCTACGACCGGCGCGTCGCCGCCGCACGCGCAGCGCTGGGAGATGACGCTACGTTCGACCGCGCCTGGCGAGAAGGCCATGCTTTGACGCTCGCGCGAGCGATCGAGCTTGCTTTGGAGGAAACAGTCGAGCGCCCATGACGAATCCACCCGCCTTCGGCACCGTGTGATTCCTTGCCGACGAAGTGTCGGCCCCTCGTGTTTCATCGAACGCAAAATTTCTGCGGGATTTTGCGGGCCCCCGTAACCAAACACAGCAGCGGCCAGCCATTCGGCGGGCCGCATTTGTTTCGCGGTGGCGAGCGGCGAGGTAGCGGGATGCTAAAGTTCGTGGGAATTGACCTGACTACACGGATGCTTGATCGCTTACCTTTGGCCTCTGTACGCGCGACAGAAACACAAAACTTGATCGCTCCGCGCGGTGCCAGCCAGACACCCCCACCACGCGGCACTCTTTCCAGGCGCAGGCTGCTCGCGGCTGCGCTCGCCGCATGCGTATGGCCGCACCGCACTGCACTCGCGGCGGACGAAGATCGGTATCCGGGCCATGCCATACGCCTGATCTTGCCGTCCCCGGTGGGCGGCACCAGCGATCTGCTTGGCCGTCTCGTCGGCACGCACTTGAGCCAGGCCTTGGGAGTGCCCGTCGTGGTCGAGTCCCGGCCGGGGGCGGCGGGCCGGATAGCGCTGGAACAGGCGGCTGTTGCTGCTCCCGATGGCTATACGCTGTTCCTTGCGAACAACGGAGTCAGCGCGATCGTGCCGGGCGAATTGGAGGCGCAACGCAGCGAGCTGGAGAGGGCGTTCACGCCGGTTGCCAAGCTTGTCAGCCTTCCGATCGTCATCGTAGTCAATCCAAGCCTTGGGGTCCGGTCGCTCGCCGACCTGATAGCACGCGCGCGTTCCGGCCCCGGCACACAGTCCTACGCGAGCGGTGGTGTCGGCTCGACTTCGCACATGGCGGCGCGACTGCTGTTCAAGCGCGCCGGTGTGACCCTGACGCACATTCCGTATGCCGGAACCTCGTCCGCCCTCAAAGATGTCTTGGCGGGTGAGGTGCCGATTCTCTTCACGCATCTTGGCACCGTGGCGACACTCCTGCGCGGCGGCCGGTTGCGCGCAGTTGCGGTAACCGGGCCCCACCGCATGGCGGAGTTTCCCGGAGTGGGAACCGTCGCCGAGGCGGGGTATGCAGGCTTCGACGTCACCACCTGGCACGGCGTGGTCGTTCCGGCTGGCACGCCCCGGGCCATCGTGTTGCGGCTGCACGATGAACTGGTGCGCATCGTCGCGCTGCCTGAAGTGGGTGCGCAATTTGCGCTGATGGGCATGGAACCGGCGGGTGGAACGCCTGAGCAATTTGCTGCCGAGATCGACGCCGATGTGCGGCGATGGGCCGAAGTGATTCGCGCCGGGGGTATGGCCGAATGAACGCCACGTGCCGAGGGCGGCGCCCGATCTCGAAGGCATTGCCCGTGGCGCCAGATTCATGATGGATCACGCTGTTCCGGGGTCGGCATGAGTCGGACGATTCTTCTGGTCTCGACGGCAACGCTGTGGCTCGGAACCGCGCGCATGCCGCGCGCGCTGGCCAAGGCCGGGTTCGACGTTGCGCTACTGGCGCCGAACGATTCGCTCGCGTTGAAATCGCGCTTCGTGTCCCGCGTCGGACTGCTTTCGGATGATGCGGGCCCGATGGAGTTCCTGTTTGCGTTGATGCGGATGATCGACAAGGTTTCGCCACAACTGCTGGTCCCATGCGACGAAATGGCGGTCCGCCTGCTGTTCACGCTGATGCTGAACCCGCCGCGCGGCCTGGAAGCGGCGATCGAATCACGTCTCGCGCCGCTGATCAGGACATCGCTGGGCGATCCCGAATTCTATGCGGCGAGCATCGACAAGACGCTGTTGCCGTCCGCCGCCGAGGCGTCGGGAGTCCGGATGCCGCGCTCCGCAACCTTCACCCGTGTGGAGGATGCCGAGATGTTCGCCGAGGCGAACGGCTACCCCGTGGTCCTCAAGCGGCGTTTTGGCTTCGCGGGGAAAGGCGTCGAGATCGTGGCCACGCGCGGCGAACTCGTCGCTGCCGCCCGGCGCTTGCTGCGGCCGGACCAGCTGGACCTCGGTGACCCAAGGCCGCGCAGCCTTCTGGTGCAGGCATTCATTAGCGGACCGCACCATTCGCAGGCGCTGGTCGCCCTTGGGGGAGTACCGTGCGCCGGCTTCGCATGGGAGCGGCATGCGGCCACCCATCCGGTGCAGGGCCAGACAACGGTGCTTCGGTTCGTCGACTCGCCGGAAACCCGAGCGTTTTCCGAGACGCTCTGTCGGGCCTTTGGCATATGCGGCTTCTTCAACGTGCAATTTGCGATCGATGCCGCTACCGGCGCAGCCCACCTGCTGGAAATCAACCGCCGCAGCTTGTCGGTGATCCGCATCACTTCGTAGATCCCGATGCGGCCCTTGTAGCCG
>JBGQLF010000803.1:0-5628 GCA_041499985.1 Gemmataceae bacterium | reverse complement strand
GCTGAAGCCGGCCGGCACGCTGGGGATCTCCGATGCAGAGCTGGCCGAACTGGATGGGCAATGGCTAAGTCCGGACGCCGGCATCGAGGTCTGGCAGGATCCCGCTCAGGTCCCTTTATTGCGCGACCTGCTGATGCTGGCGGCCGACAACCTGCGTTGGCGCGAGGCGCCCATTCAAGAGCAGCGCGATCGCGATTTTGATCAACTCCATTGGGCGCTGGAAGAGCAGCGCCGTGGCGAAGCCAGCCGGCTCCGGGAGCAGAAGCTGGCCGCCTTGGCGGAGTTGGCCGCGGGTGCCGGCCACGAGATCAATAACCCGCTCGCGGTCATCTCGGGACAGGCGCAGTACCTTCTTGGTCACGAAGCGGACCCAGCCCGGCAGCGCGCCCTGCAAACGATCAATGGCCAGACGCAGCGTATTCACGCGCTCCTCAACGATCTGATGCAATTCGCCCGCCCGCCCCGGCCGCAGAAGCAGCTGATTGATGTGCCCTACCTGGTGAGTGATGTAACCGCGTCGCTGAAGGAATTGGCCGTGCAACGGCATGTGCGGCTGGTGGGTCCCCAAGGCCTCAACGGGCAGCCGATCTGCCTGTACGCCGATCCGCGCCAGATCCGCACGGCGCTGACTTGTCTGCTGCGCAACGCCATCGAGGCAGCACCCGCCGAGGGCTGGGCCGGCATTCGCTTGGAGACGCCGGCACCCGATCGGCTGGACCTGGTGGTGGAGGACAGCGGCACCGGACCGGCACCCGGGCAGCGCGAACACCTCTTCGATCCGTTCTATTCCGGCCGGCACGCGGGACGGGGTCGAGGCTTGGGCTTGCCGACCGCCTGGCGCCTGGCGCAAGAACATGGCGGCGAGGTGCGCTTCGATCCGCGCGCCGAGGGACCGACGCGCTTCGTCCTGAGCTTGCCCCGGGAAGCCAGCAGTACCGGGAACGCCGCTTGAATCGAGTCGTGTGAGTGGCAGGTCTTTGACCACTCACCACTCACCACTCACCACTCACCACTCACCACTCACCACTCACCACTCACCACTCACCACTCACCACTCACCACTCACCACTCACCACTCACCACTCACCTCCATCGCATTGCCCTTTCACTGTTTGCCTTCGTGTGCTATACGCCGCTGTGGGAGCACCTCTTCAGGATCACCACTCTACCCCTCACCACTCACCAAAGGAGGCCAACGTCATGGCGGCGAAGCACGGCTTACCGGACCTCATCGCTCCGGCTGTGATTCCCTTCTCTTCGTTGGAAGAACGCCTGGAGCGGGGCGAGGTCACCTACTATCCCGTGTGTCCCTTTACGCTCCCAGAAGGCGATGACCGCTTTTTCTTGCTCGAGCAGCGGTTGGGTGGCCGGGTACATAAGAACATCAGCTATGATCCGCACACCAACAAAGCCGCCGGCTTCCACTGGTACTCGCCGGCGCAGGCCGAGCGGCTCCGCAACGTATTAGCAGCCTTTGCCAACCAGGCCACGAGCTGGCTGGCCAAGACGCTGCCGCGCTACGCCGGTGCCTGGCGGCTCGACCGCGTCAGTTTTCGGCCAGAAGAGGAAGCGACGCGGCGCCTGCGCCTGACGGCGCGCAACGATCTGCTGCATGTCGATGCGTTTCCGAGCCGGCCGACGCATGGCGCGCGCATCTTGCGCCTGTTTGTGAACGTCAACTTGACCGAGCCGCGCATCTGGGTCACGTCGGATCCGTTCGCCAAGCTGTTGGAACGTTTCGGCGCCGCCGCGGGGCTGCCGCTGCGCCAGAGTCCGAGCTGGAGTCGCCGGCTGGGCCAACGCCTGCTCGGGCTGTTCCAGCCGGGCCGGCCGCAGCGCTCGATCTATGATGCGTTCATGCTCCGCTTCCACGATTTCCTCAAGGCGCACGACGAGTTCCAGGAACGCGGGCCAAAACGATTCTGGTCGTTCCCGCCTGGCTCGACCTGGCTGGCGTTCACGGACACCGCCAGCCATGCCGCCCTGCGTGGCCGCTATGCCCTGGAGCATTCGTACTTTATCGCTCCCGAAACGCTGGCGCTGCCGGCCGAATCGCCGCCAGCGCTGCTGGAGCGGGCGTGTGGCGTGCCGGTGTTGGAGCAGGCGGCGTGAGGGCGGGTGGGTAAGGAAAGAATTAGGGCCTTCGGGCTTCTCCCTCCAGAGAACTCGAAGGCCCCCGTTGTTTCCTGCAAGCGGGAAGCCACCACTGCCGCAAACAACGAGAGATCACGAAAACACGAAGGAACGAAATGATGAAGAGGACACCGATTTCCCGAATTCATGATCGCCAGTCGGGATGCATGTTGAAGGATTCCCCAGTATAATCGGGGGCGAGCGATTGGTCGGCGGCGATTCGAAGCCATCTTGAAGGAGACCCGCCAATGTCGAGTCCTTTTCCCGGCATGGATCCGTATTTGGAATCATACTGGCGCGACGTACACGCCAGTCTCATTATTTATGCCCGGGATCAGCTTCAGAGCAAGCTGCCCGCTGATCTGCGCGCCCGTGTCGAGGAACGGGTTTTCGTGGAATCCCCTGAAGGCGTCGAAGGAAGCATGTATCCCGATATTCGCGTTGTTGAACGCGGCCGCCAGGGATCGACGAACATCGTTCCAGTGACTGGGCTGGCTGTGGCCGAGCCTCTGGTCCTTCATCTGGACAACGAGCCGGTCTCAGAGAGCTATCTCGAAATCATCGATGTCGGCTCAGGGAAACGCGTCGTCACGATGATCGAAGTGCTCAGTCTGTCGAACAAGCGACCGGGGGAAGGACAGGATCTGTATTTGCAGAAGCAACGCGAGTGTAAGCAAGGACGCGTCAGCCTCGTCGAGATCGACCTGCTCCGCGCGGGTCGACGCGTGTTGGCAGTTCCTCCGCAACTCATCCCTCCCGCGCACCGGACCCCGTATCAGGTATGTGTGTCGCGCGGCTGGCAACCGCAGCGCGCGGAGATTTACGCGGTCCCTCTCCGCGAGCGTCTGCCGAGCATCAAGATTCCTCTGCGGGAGACGGATGCCGATGTGCCGCTCGATCTGCAAGCGCTGATCGACCAGTGTTATCGCAACGGCGGCTACGACGACGATCTGGATTACAAAGTAGATCCCGAGCCACGGCTGGATCCGGACGATGCCCGCTGGGCCGATGAGCTGTTGCGGGGCCAGGGGCGGCGCTGAGCGGGACAGGCATGGCTCGTGGAAAAAGGGGGCACGCTAACTGGTTGAGGCACTACCATGATGCTGTGCAACCTGGTCATAAATGGCATTGGCAGTTTGCAACAGCCGCAATACCTCTTCTCGCCCCACGCCCATCCGTGTTGCGAATTCGGGTACGTCCAGGCCATTACACACCTCGTTCAGTGCGTTACAGATCGTCAGCAAGTCATCCGGGCTCAACAGTACGCGGGCGCCGCTTTCATCGACTTGTTTCAGTTCCATTGGACACCACTCCTACTTTAGGTTGTCAAAGTATGCTTTGTCGTTCTTCGGCTTGAAAGCAGTGCCTAAATCCGGGCTATTGGGGTCTCGGATAACGACAGTTTGTGTCTTCTCATCCCAGAACGCTGTTCGTCCTCGGGTAAGGTTCTTCGCTGCCGAAGGATTCGCCATGATTTGGTCAATGTGCTGGGCAAACTCTCCTTCTGTCGAGAACTCGGGAAACTCCCCTTTGTGTTTCGACCAAGCATGGCCTTTGGCAATTTGCTGGGCATCGGCAGATAGCATTTTTCCCTTTGGAGCAATTCCTTTCCTGTCGGGAGGCGGAGCCAGAATCACCGTTGTCCTCAGGCTAGACTTCCCTTGGGCGAATTGAATCCCCTCTTCCAAGCCTGCCTTCAAGCGTTCGAAGAACGACCTGCGTTGCGATGTTTTGGTCATGGCCTATCCTGCCCCCGAAGTATTCTCCCCTTTCCGCCCCGCTCGTCAACTCCACTCACCGGTCCATGCTGCCGGCAGTTGCGAAGCCACCGCTTTTTGCCTCCCTGCCCCATTTCATGACCTACGCTTGCAGTAGGTTGTGTCGTATCTCCAATCCTGGAACAGGGAGAGTTGCTCATGGCACCCGCTGTATTAGTATCCCTGATGGGTCTGCTAACGATTGTGGCCATTTATTTCTGGTGGGGCCGCAAGGTGGCTTCGCCGCCCACGGAACAGAAGTTCCCCATCGGCTCACACGAAGGACATCCCTGACGCCCGCTCGGGTACAATGAAGGATGAACAAGCGGCAGGGCGCCACTCCGTGCGGAGTTGTGGCCCGTCCCCTGCCGTCAGCCTTCTACCGACGCGTGCGATGGATCCGCTCTACCTCGACAACAACGCCACCACCCCCCTCTTGCCGGCCGTCTGGGAAGCGATGCGGCCGTACCTCACTGAGTTCTACGGCAACCCCGCCAGCGCCCACTGGGCCGGCCGGCGAGCCCGTCAAGCTCTGGAAGACGCCCGCGAACAAACCGCCGCGATCCTTGGCGCGGCTCCCGATGAAGTTGTCTTCACCAGCGGCGCCACCGAGGCCAATAACCTGGCACTCTTCGGCCTCGCTGGCGATCCTCCCGGACACTTGCTCACCAGTCCGATCGAGCACCCGTGCGTGGTCGAGCCGCTCCAGCGACTGGCACAGTTCGGCTTCACGGTGGAGCGCTTGCCTGTCGATGCCATCGGCATCGTGCGCGTGGACGCCCTTGCCGAGCGGACGCGGTCGGAGACACGTTTGGTCACTGTCATGCTGGCCAATCACGAAACGGGCGCGGTTCAGCCGGTACAGGAGCTGGTGCAGTGTCTCGAGGGGCGAGCCCTGTTTCATTGCGACGCGGCCCAGGCGGTGGGCAAACTGCCGGTCCACTTCCATGACCTGGGCGTAACCACCTTGACCCTGAGCGCCCACAAGTTTCACGGCCCCAAAGGCATCGGCGCCCTCCTGATTCGCCGCGACGCCAAGCTGCGGCCGTTGCTCTGGGGTGGGCATCAGCAGCAGGGCCGGCGCCCCGGCACGGAAGCGGTTCCCCTGGCGGTTGGCTTGGCCAAAGCTTTGGAGTTGTGGCAGGGCGCCGGGCAGGCGCGGCACGAGCAGGTCTTGCGGCTGCGTACTCGGTTCCTCGACCGGCTCCGCGCCACCGCGGCCCCCGTGGTCCTCAATGGACCGGCCAGCGGAGGCGTCCCCCATACACTCAACCTATCCTTCCCCGGTTGCCAGGCCGATGCGCTGCTCATGAGCCTGGATCTCGCTGGCGTGGCCTGTTCGACCGGATCGGCGTGCTCGAGCGGCTCGTTGTTGCCGTCACCGGTGCTTCAGGCGATGGGTGTGCCCGACGCTGTTTTGCACTCGGCGATGCGGTTTAGCTTCAGTCCCCTGCTCACCGAGGCGAACGTGGACGAAGCGGCGCGGCGGATTGCGACGGTGGTGGTGCGGCTGCGCCAGAGTGCGGAAGAGTAGCGCAGGCGAGTGGCTACCGTTTACGACTTCAAGTTTATGAAGTGTTGCTTGGTAAGGATGAACGCAAAGTCGGCATAGTTCAAAAACAGGCTGTTGGGGGTGGCGCCGGGCCGTGGGGGGGGGTTGCGGCACATAAACCCCCCCCCCCCACGAGCGGGAACACGGCCCCCCCACCCCCCCCCCCCCCGAGGGTCACAACCCCCG
>JBGQLF010000802.1:0-5640 GCA_041499985.1 Gemmataceae bacterium | reverse complement strand
CTTCCGGGTGGCACGCCCTGAGTCTTCGAAGGGCGTGTTTGCCGCAGCCCCACGCCCTTCGAAGACTCAGGGCGTACCACCCACGTTGGAACTAGGCCGAGAAATTCGGTCTCCCGGTTTCAAGGAACTTGGACGACCTCACCCTGAGCCCGGGTTCCCAGGGCACGAAAGACGTCCAGCGGAATCGAGTCGCTGAGGAAACGCACGGAGCCGTCGGTCATGGCAAACTGAACGCCGCCCGAATGGGCGCTGGTGAAGGCGTAGCGGTTCCACCACTGGTCGGGGGGATAGTCCTTCCCGGTAATGGGACTGCGGGCGTTGGGCGGATAGGCCGAGGTGGCGATGGTGTTGTCCATGTGGCACCAGGCGTTCTGGTAGTCCTTTTCGGTCATGGCTTCGCCGATCATGATGGTATTGCTCGTGCCGTCGCGGACGTCGCTGATCCGGAGCGGCTTGTTCGTCTCCCAGATCACGCCGTTGCCGAAGGCGCAGCCATCGTAGGTGGTCTTGGGGTCGGAATTGTTCGGGTCGGGAACGCACCACTGCGGGTCGGTGCCCCACCACAGCGCACTCCCGGGAGGCCCGCCGCCCCAGTTGGTGCCGATGTTGGCCTTGTAACAGCTGACCTCATAGGTGAGGGGGCCGCGGACGGGATCGAGCATATCGAAATTAGCCTTGTAGGACCGGGGTCCTGCCCAGGCATCGGGGTCACTGGGGCACAAGAACGTCTTCACGCGCTGAGTGATCTGGGACAGGCTCTGGTTGATATTGTTCGGCGGATTGCCGCCGATGTTGGCCGCTCGATAGAGGTTGTCCTGCTCGATCATCGGCAACAGATTGGCCAGCCAGCTCCAGTTGGGGCGTGTCGGGTCGTAGGTGTAATAATTGTTCGGTGGAAAGGTGCCATGCGCGTCGTGGAAGCTGTGAACGGCGAGCGCCAGCTGCTTGAGGTTGTTGGAACACTGCGCGCGGTTGGCCGCTTCGCGCACCTTCTGCACGGCCGGCAGCAGCAGTCCGATCAGCACCGCAATGATGGCGATGACGACGAGCAATTCGATCAGCGTGAAGGCCCGGCGCTGTGGGCGCCGCGGCCCGACGCTTTCCTTGACCGAGGGGAACCGATCCATGAGACGCTCTCCTTGATAAAAAGGCCCAAGAAAACAAGCTCCGGCGCGGTCCCCGCTGGCTCAGCGGCTCAGCTTCAGGTCATAGGCGCCGGGGGCGGGATTCTCGACGACTTCGAGCAACAGATCCGTGGTTTTGGCCTGCCCATACTTGGCCGGGAGCAGGGAGACGGGAATCGGATGATGGCGCGGCCCCTTGGGCGAAACCTCCGCTCGCGTTCCCGTGGCCGTCACGATGACCCGATACCATCCGGGAGGCGCCCCCGGCTTGCCTTTGGTGGAAAGGGTGTACTGCCCCTCGGCATCGACCGTGCCGATCGGTTCGAAGAGGCTGGTGTTTCCCTTCGCGGCATCGGGCTTGAACAGCACGGTGGTGGTCTCCAGTGTCCAGGGCTCGTTACCGACGGTCAGCATTCCGCTGACCGGGACCGTCCTACCGATGCCTGCATCATCGCCGCAGCCGAGCGCCAGCAGCGCGAAGACAAAGGCGGTCGCGAGGATTCGGAGCGGATAGGAGTGCGCGTACCACATGGTGCCTCCAAGGAGATGCCGATCGGCCCAACGAATCCGGTTCGAGGCCGATGGCGCTTTCCCGATAAGCAGCAGGCTTTCCCCGACAAGCGGCGAATGAATGAATCCGCAGGCCTGAGGAGGGGTCGACCAAGAGCGAGAGCAGACACACCGTCGCAATTAGAAGAGCAGTCAGGTAAAGCCCTGGCCGTGAGCGACGGGAGTGAACACGAAACGAGCTACGTGGGAGGGATGCGAACAAGCAGCGGCACGTGGCAAGGTTAACATGGTGCAATTCCTATTGAGCGGGTAATTCTAGAGGTGCCGGTGCTGGATTGTCAAGCAAAAATCAAGGGCGCGCGGCTGGTAAAAAAGCGAGGCCGGCAAATGCCGGCCTCGGGGAGCATCGTCTACTTGGGTGCCGCTCTCACGGCTAGCGCGTGAGCTTCAAGTCGTACGTCTTTTGGTCCGGCTTGACCTCGATCACCAACGGCGTCTGCTCCAGGTTGCCGTAGGAAGTGGGGATCGGCCGATTTTTCAGCTTATCCCGGTACTGTTTATACCTGGCCTGGGTTTGCTCGTCTTGGCGGCGAAACTCCCCGGGCGTCGGGGCCTCGCGAACGAGCACGCGATGCTTGGCGACGACTGCGCCGGGCTCCGAGTTGAAGGCACAAGTTAGGGTGAAATGGCCCTGGTCATCGGTGATGGCACTGGAATTCATCTCCGCGCCGAAGTCCTTTAACTGCGGCACGAACTCGACCCAGGCCTGCGGCAACGGCTTGTTATCGAGCGTCAGCGTTCCCGTCGCGTCTGTCACCGACGGCGGGGTCTTCGCGCAGCCGCACAGGGCCAGCACGACCACCATGCCCAGTCCGCCGAGGGATCCGTTGCGCTTAGCGATCATCGAGATCTCTTTCTTTCCTTGCTGACCTACGTTCCCACTTACTGGACGCTGGCGACTTCCCCGCCGGCCCGGGTCGAGAGGGCTTGGAGAAGCGGCAGGTCCGTGTTGCTGGTCAAGGAGAAGAAACGCACCGAGCCGTCGGCCATGGTGAAATTGGCACCGCCCGAATGCGCGCTGCCGAACGCACAGAGCCGGTCATCCTCTACAAAGTTGGGGGAACCCGTCTTGGTGCCGGCGGGCAGCACGAAATTGACCGGCACCGCCGTGCTCATCAGGCAATCCTGCGGGGCGAGATAGTTGGACCAGGCCCAGCCGCCAGCGTTCGACATGTCGTAGGCGGGGTCTTTGTGGTAACGTTCGCCGAACAGGAACGTGTTGCTCGTGCCATCCGAGATATCGGCCATTTTCACTTTGCTGTTGAGGTAGAAGACTCCGTCCGTGGTCATGTTCGCGTCGATGAAGAAAGTCCGCTTGCCGCCATTGCCTCCGTAGCTATTCATGCCGAAGTAGTACGTGTTGCCGCCCGTCGTGTACGTCACCGGGTTGGCGGGGATGGGATCGGAGGGACAGACCAGAATCTTGATGATCTGGGCCCCCGTGGAGGTCGCACCGAGAGTGTTGGCGTATTCACGCTGGGTCAGGTCCAGCTTCTTCTGAAGGTTGTCTTGCTCGATATAGGGCAACAGGGCCTCGAACAAGGAGACGAACTGGTTGGGCAGCGGCGGCTGACCGACCTTGCCGTTGGTGACGACGATATTGGTAGGGAAGAGGGCTCCCGACAGAGTGGACGAGATCGGCACGTTGACACCCGCGGGGAAGCGCGAATTGGTATCATGATGGTTGTGGGCGGCCAGGCCGAGCTGTTTGAGGTTATTGGTGCAGCTCATGCGGTTGGCGGCTTCGCGCACCTTCTGCACAGCCGGCAACAACAGGCCAATGAGCACCGCGATGATGGCAATGACCACGAGCAATTCGATCAGCGTAAAGGCCCGTCGTTTCATAGAATTAACTCCGTCGGCCCGGGGAAAGCCCTCCCGGGAAACAGGGGGGAGAGAAGAGAACAAATCGCAACCTCTTTGGTTTTAAGGGAAACCGAGGCCCAAGACAAGTAAAAACTGCGTGAAGATCGCCAAATTCAGAGCAGAATTGGAGCCGCGACCGGGTGACGGTCGTGGCTCTGATGCTGACCGAAGCCCTAGTGAGGAAAGGAGTTCCCCCGCTAATGTTTCGGGCTGATCGGATTTTCCCTTGACCTCCTGCTCCGGAGCACGACAATCATGCTGGATGCCGCTGCCCAAGGAGACCCCCAGTGCTCCCGACCTTGACCGTTGTCTGCACGCTTCTGCCCACGCTCCTGCTGCTCCGCTACTTTTATGCGCGCGATCTGAATCCCGAGCCCCGCCGCGTCTTGCTCGTCACCTTCGTCCTGGGAGCGCTCGTGGCGATACCCGTGGCACTGCTGGAGACCGCGGTCTGGCGGGCAGTGGAGGAGTATTTCGAGGCCGCCTGGAGCCTCGGCTTGAGCGTGGCCTTTCTCGTGGCCGCCTTTCCAGAAGAGTATTTCAAGTTCCTCGTCCTCTACTTCTATTGTGCCAAGCATGAGGAATTCGAAGAACCGATGGACGGCATGGTCTATGGCGCCGTCGTCTCGCTGGGCTTTGCCACCTTCGAGAACATTCTGTTCGTGCTCCACGGCGGGCTGACCGTGGCCCTGGGTCGCGCCCTGACCGCCGTTCCGGCCCACGCCTTCTGGGGAGCCCTGATGGGGTATTACCTCGGTATGGCGCGCTTTCGCCCCCGAGCGGCGCCGAGCCTGTATGTCAAAGCTCTCGCCGTACCGATCCTGTTGCATGGGCTGTATGACTTTCCCTTGCTGACGCTGCGCTACCTGGCGGCGGATGTCGAGGAACCCTCCACCAGCCTGGTCGTCTACTCCCTGGTCGGCTTCGTTCTGGCCGCCGCGGTGGCCAGCTTTCAGTGGATCTTGGCGGTGAGGCGTCTCCGCGACCTGGAGTCATTGCAACTGCGAGCCAGACAGCAGCAGTGATGGCGGCGTTGTCCAGAGAAGCCGCCTTCGCTGCCTTGGTGCCATATCCTGGTCGGCGAGATCCCATCCTGGTTCCCTGAATTGCCGATTCTCAATCGAATCATTCTCTCCTCAGGACTCAATGGAATCCGTGAGAGCAAGGAACATTGACACGTTGCTATCGATCTGCTACATGCCGACTCCGGTTGCAAATCCCTGAATGCAGCTCCACAAGGCAGACTCCAACGACAGCACCAACCTGTGTTTGTCGAGACTGGATAGTCCAGCATCGGTTCGGTGCAATCCAGGACTGAGCGGAAAGTGAGGCGGCCGACGTGCAAGTCGTCATCCTTTGCGGTGGGAAGGGCACTCGGATACGAGATGTCGCGGAAGATATCCCGAAACCGATGATTCCGATCGGCGGCCGCCCCATCCTGTGGCACATCATGAAGGGCTACGCCCAGTATGGGCTCAAGGATTTTGTGCTCTGTCTGGGTTACAAGAGCTGGGTCATCAAGCAATACTTCCTCAACTATGGCTTGGCCAGTGCGGATGTCAGTCTGGACTTGAGATCCTCGAAGCCGGTTACGATGCAGGGTCCTTTCCTTCCCGAAGATTGGCGGGTGGTCTTAGCAGAAACCGGGGAAGAGACCATGACGGGGGGGCGGGTCAAGCTCATTGAGCGCTATATAACCGGCAGCCATTTCCTGCTTACTTATGGCGATGGCTTGGCGGATCTCGATCTGCGCTCCCTGCTCGCGTTCCACCGCCAGCAAGGAAAGATCGGAACAGTCACGGCCGTACAGCCTCCCGGGCGTTTTGGCGAGATCGAACTCAAGGGAAACTCCGTAGCGGAATTCAACGAAAAACCGTTGCTATCACGCGGTCGCATTAGTGGCGGATTTTTTGTGTTCCAGCGGCGGTTCTTGGAGCGCTTGTCGAATGCACCCGACCTGATCCTCGAAAAGGAACCTCTTATCCATCTCGCTCGGGATGGCGAGCTGGCTGCGCACACGCACGATGGTTTCTGGCACTGCAGGGATAGCAGCCGCGAGTCTCAGTTTCTCAAGGAGTGG
>JBGQLF010000801.1:0-5643 GCA_041499985.1 Gemmataceae bacterium | reverse complement strand
GCCGCTTCGCGATCAGGGCCGCTTCTGGGAAATCCCTCTGCAAGCCTATCCCCACCTGGAGCAAGGTGGAGTAATCTTAGCCTGGGCCCGGGACCCGGAGGCAGCCGAGGCGGTGCGCGCCTTTGTCATCGGTGCCCAGGGAAGGAAGATTCTGCACGGCTACGGTTTCTCGCTGCCAGGAGAATGACGGATGGATTGGCCCGCGATTGGGTTAAGCCTATGGCTGGCGAGCAGCACTACCTTGATCTTGTGCGTGCTCGGCCTTCCCGTGGCGTACTGGCTGGCCATCTCCAAGTGGCGCTGGAAATTCCTGATCGAGGCCGTCGTCGCTCTCCCCCTGGTCCTGCCGCCGACGGTGCTCGGCTTCTATGTCCTGCTCGCCCTGGGCCCGCACAGCCCCCTCGGTCGGGGGTATGCAGCTCTGAGCGGCCGGTTCCTGCCGTTCTCCTTTCCCGGGCTGGTGATTGCCTCCGTCCTGTATAGCATGCCGTTTGCGGTTCGGCCGTTTATCGCGGCGTTCGCGGGGGTGGATCGGCGTCTCGTCGAAGCCTCCTGGTGCCTGGGTGTCTCGCGCCGCGCGACGTTCTGGCGGGTGACGGTTCCCCTGGCCCGGCCCGGCATCCTCACGGGAATCATCCTGTCCTTCGCCCATACCGTAGGGGAATTCGGCGTGGTCTTGATGGTCGGCGGCAACATTCCGGGCGTCACGCGCATGGTGTCGATAGCCATCTATGACGAGGTGCAAGCTCTGAATTACCCGGCCGCGGCTCAGACCGCCTTCCTTCTGCTGGGTTTTTCTTTTGTGACCCTGGCCGTGACCTACGCGTTACAGCGTAAGGCATGGGTGTTATGACTGCGCAGCTGGTGGCGGAGTTCGCGAAACGTTTCCGCAACGGTCCCCTCATCGAGGCCGCGATACAGCTGCCCACCGCTACTTTCTCGATCACCGTTCTGTTCGGGCCCTCTGGTGCAGGCAAGACGACCGTCTTGCGCTGTTTGGCCGGCCTCGATCGCCCGGACCACGGATTCATCCACTTTGGCGAGGAGACCTGGTTTGATGCCGTCCGGCGGGTTTCGCTACCGCCGCAACGGCGCGGCATCGGCTGCCTCTTTCAAGAATATGCCCTCTTTCCGCACCTGAATGTGGCGCAGAATATCGCCTATAGCCTTCGCGGCCTGGAGGCAGCCGCACGCCAGCGGTGCGTGCAGGAGATGATCGACCTGTTCGGTTTGACCGGCCTCAACGCGCGTTACCCGCGGCAACTGTCCGGTGGCCAACAACAGCGGGTGGCGTTGGCCCGGGCGCTGGCGCGGCGGCCGCGGTTGCTCCTTCTGGACGAACCGCTGTCGGCGCTGGACACGCCGACTCGCGAACAATTACGGCGTGAGCTGCGACGCTTGCTCGCTGAGCTGAGTGTGCCCGCCTTGCTGGTGACACACGACCGCCTGGAAGCCGTCGCTCTGGGAGATCGCGTGGTGATCCTCCATGAGGGACGGGTCTGCCAGAGTGGACCGGTGGCGCAAGTGTTCACGCAGCCGGTGGACGTGGCGGTGGCCCGTATCGTGGGCATCGACACCATCGAGCCGGCGATGATCCGAGAAGTGGCCCAAGGGCTGGCGACGGTGGCAGTGGGCTCGGTTCAGCTCGTTGCTCGGATGCAGGCCGCCCGCTGGACCGGCAAGAGTTATGTCTGCATTCGGGCCGAGGATGTCCTGCTGGCCAAGCACGGCACCAGGCTGCCCAGCGGATGCAACCAACTCACCGGCCAGATTCGGGCCCTAGTTCGAGAAGGGCCGATGTTGCGGATCAATCTGGACTGCGGCTTTCCGCTAACCGCGCTGGTGCCGCATCCGGTCGGGCGGGAACTGGATTTGCAGGAAGGCGGAGGTGTCACCGTTTCGATCCCGGATGCTGCTATTCACCTGATTCCTCGGGATTGAACGCGTCCAGAAGGCTTCGGCGGCCATCGGTTCCAGCCCAGGAGGTCGTCTCTCAGTCCCGCGGCGGGTGCCAGCCCGCCAACACCCAGTAGCTGCGGACTTCGATCGCATCTGCATCATCGCTCAAATGGAGGGCCACGACCGTTGCTCGACCAATGGGAGTTAATCCGACAATACGGAGGCCATCGGTGGTCCAGGAAAAGTGTTCCATCCAAACCTGGACACTTGGGTTGAACAGCGGTACCCTCTGGCCAGTCTGCGGGTCAACCGCCTGGGTTAGGCTTGCCTTGTACCGATTGCAAAGCGGGCAGCTTAACCAGAGGTTCGATTCGTCACTCGTGCCTCCCTTGGCGCGGGGAATGATATGTTCGATCTCCAAACGCGCCATGACCAGATGTTGCGGACTGAGACAATAGCCACAGCGGTTCCGCGCTGCGGTCCGGACGCGGCGATCGACCTCCACAGGGATGTAGGCGTGAACCATCAGCTAAGTCGAGGTTTCAGGCCGCGTGCCACGGCGACTTTGAGGGCGTGTGCTTTGCGTACCAGACCGCGCCGATAGATCCACATCAACGCGTCCAGGCGCTGGCGTTCGCTGTCGTTGAGCTCTTCTTCACGATTGTGAGCGAGGAGATTACTCAGCTCTTCTTGTTGCCCGGAATCCATTTGCTCGTCACACACAGCAAGGATCTGGTCGTCGGGGAGTAATTCCAGAGACAGCTCTGCACCGGCACGGTCGATCCATTCGATCAACACCTCTTCAACGCGACGCTGGGTGTAAGCAGCCATTGCTCGAGCCCGGCGGGCTAACTCATCGGGAAGCTCAACGGTCACGATTTCACTCATGGCTGCCTTCTCCTCATGGGAATACCATCCAGGATTGTACCCGGCCATCCCCGGGCGTCGCAACAGCATCGACTGCCTAAGTTCATAGAATACTATTTTCATCCTAAAAAGTAAAATTAAGCGGTAAGGACCGGCCCAAATCCTCATACAATTCGACTACTGTGGCAAAGGCATCGCGGGCATTGGCCAACGCTTCCTCTACCGTATCGCCTTCCGTGAGCAGTTCCGGTAACACCGGCGACGTCACCGTAAAGCCGCCTTCCGGCTGCGGTGAAAGCAGCAATGGGATTTTGTAAACCATCACATACCTCCTGCTTCAGCACTCCATCCGATCCGCCGTTACGCCAAAATCCCCTGCACCACTTCGCCATGCACATCCGTCAGCCGGTAATCCCGCCCTTGGAACTTGTACGTGAGCTTCTCGTGCTCGATGCCGAGCAGGTACAGCAGCGTCGCCTGGAGGTCGTGCACGTGCACCGGATTCTCGACCACGTTGTAGCCGAACTCATCGGTCGCCCCATAGGTGATGCCGCGCCGCACGCCGCCGCCACAGAGCCACATCGTAAAGCAGCGCGGATGATGATCGCGGCCATAATCGGTCGCGGTCAACTTGCCCTGCGAGTAGTTCGTCCGGCCGAATTCCCCGCCCCACACGACCAGCGTATCGTCGAGCAGACCGCGCTGCTTGAGGTCGGTGATCAGGGCGTAGCAAGCTCGGTCCACATCCTGGCATTGACGGCGGATTCCCTTGGGCAAGTTGCCGTGATGATCCCAACCGGGATGGTACAGCTGGATGAAGCGGACATCGCGCTCGGCCAGGCGGCGCGCCAGCAGGCAGTTGGCGGCAAACGTACCCGGTTGGCGCGCCTCGGCGCCGTAAAGCTCGAACATGCTCGGAGGCTCCTGGGAAATGTCCAGGACCTCGGGCACACTCGTCTGCATACGGTAGGCCATCTCATACTGGGCGACACGGGCCTGGATCTCGGGATCACCCAGGGCATCTTCTTGTAGCGCGTGCAGCTCAGCCAGCCGGTCGAGCATCTTGCGTCGGCTTTCTCGTGAAATGCCATCCGGATTCGCGAGATAGAGCACCGGGTCTTTACCCGGACGGAACTGCACCCCCTGATGGATGCTGGGCAAGAAGCCATTGCCCCACAGGCGGGCGTAGAGCGGCTGGTCGATGCGCTCCTTGGAGATCAGCACCACGAACGCGGGCAGATTGGCGTTGGCGCTGCCCAGGCCGTAACTGAGCCAGGCTCCCACCGAGGGCCGGCCGGCTAGCTGCGAGCCGGTTTGAAAGAACGTGATCGCCGGGTCGTGGTTGATCGCTTCCGTGTGCAGCGAGCGAACAAGGCACAGCTCGTCCACCATTTTGGCGGTCCACGGCAGCAGTTCACTGACCCAGGCGCCGCAGCGACCGTGCTGGGCAAAGCGAAAAATCGATCCGGCAAGCGGCCAATGGGCCTGGTTCGCCGACATGCCGGTCAAGCGCTGGCCCTGACGAACGCTCTCCGGCAGGTCCTGCCCGTTCATCTGGTTGAGGAGCGGCTTGTAATCCAACAGATCGTGCTGCGCCGGCCCACCACTCATGAACAGGGAGATGATGCGCTTCGCCCGGGGCGCCACATGGGGGACATCGAGAATGCCCTGGAAGGGGTTCACCACCGTGGGCGGGGCAGCACGGATTTCGCGCTGGAGCAGGGTCCAGAGGGCGGTCCCTCCAAGGCCAAGGCCGCAGCGGCCGAGAAAGGTGCGTCGCGTCATCGCCAGGAGATTGTGTTTCTCAGTCAGCATGGGAATCCACCTACCGTCTCGAGACGGCTTCGTCATGGTTGAAGAGGGCCAGGGCGAGAACGGTCCCGGCGGCCAGGTCGGCGCTAGGAAGCGCGACATCATTCGGGGCCTCGCCAACCACTAGGAGCTTGGCGACCGCCTGCCGATTCGCGGCAAACAGCGTGCGTTGTTCGGTGAACAGCTGCTGAAGGATGGTCTGTTCCTTCGTACTTGGCAGACGACCGATCACGCTCTGGAACAGCCAGGCCACGCGGTCGGGCAGGGTAGTCCCGCCGTGTTGTAGCATGCGCTGGCTGGCGTGGCGAGCCGCTTCGATAATCTGCGTGTCGTTGAGCAACGCCAGTGCCTGAAGCGGCGTACTGGTGCTCTGGCGGCGGGCCGTGCAGACACTGCGGTCGGCGGCGTCAAAGGTGATCATCACCGGATGCGGGACGGTGCGCTTCCAGAAAGTATACAGGCTGCGGCGGTGGAGATCCGCCCCTTTGCCGGGCACATAGCGGGCTCCGCCCATGGCGACATCCCAGAGGCCATCCGGCTGATACGGCTTGACGCTGGGACCGCTCAGGCGTTCCACCAGCAAGCCGCTGACCGCCAGCGCCTGATCGCGGAGCATCTCCGCCGTGAGCCGTCGGACCGGACCGCGGGCGAGGAGCTGATTGCCGGGGTCCCGCGCCAGCAAGGCAGGGCTGGCCTGCGATGTTTGCCGATAGGTGGCGGACAGGGCCATCTGCTTGACCAATCGCTTCAGATCCCAGCCGCTGTCGACGAAATTGCGGGCCAGCCAATCGAGCAGCTCCGGATGCGTCGGCGGCGTGCCCTGGCTGCCGAAGTTGTCACTGCTTTCGACGATCCCCTTGCCGAACATCATCTGCCACAGCCGGTTCACCGTGACGCGTGCCGTCAGCGGATGATCGGGCGCCGTCAACCAGCGGGCCAGGCCCAGGCGGTTGCGCGGTTGGCCGGCCGGGAAAGGGGGCAGTACGGCAGGCGTGTCGGCAGTCACGCGCTCACCGGGCGCGTCGTAAGCTCCACGGTGCAGCACAAACGCTGGCTTCGGCTGCG
>JBGQLF010000800.1:0-5647 GCA_041499985.1 Gemmataceae bacterium | reverse complement strand
TCGGGTGATGGGGCTGGTGGCACACGGTGCACGGGCCGTCGGGATAGTGCTGCGCCGGCGTGATCTGCGGGAAGCCGACGGACACACCGAGTGGATCCGGCCCGGTGCCGGAGTCGTCGTTGCCGCCGTTGGTACCGGCGCTGTTGTTGCTGACCAGCCGTGTGGTGATGCTCGTCGGGGTAATCGTAGCCAGGTACACATTTGCGTGGCCATTGCTGTTGGGCACATCGCTGGCCACATCAGTGGAACTACTCACGAAGGCGACAAACTGGCCGTTGGGGGTAATGGTGGCATGAAGGCCGGCGGCGCCCGCCGTACCGGCCCGATTGATGCTAAGCAAGCGTGTGGTGTGCGTCTGGGTATCCCGGACGAAGACGTTGGTTCGGGAGCCGGTGTCCTGCGCCACCAGATTGGTGGCATTGCTCTCAAAGACCACATAACGGCCATCCGCGCTGATCGCCTGCGACGAGAAGTCGGCCAGCCCATTCTGCGAGAACTGGTTGTTGAGATCGGCGGTGACGAGCTGGACACTGTTGTGGACGCGGTCGTAGAGGAAGATATCCGGTGCGGTATTGTTGTCGTTGTTGACGAGGTTATCGGCATCGCTCTTGAAGAGGACGAAGGTGCCATTGCCGCTGATGAACGGGTTGGTGGAGTTGCGGTTGGTCTGCACACCGCCGGGGCCGACATCGATCCGCGTCGTCGTGTGGCTCACCATATCGCGCAGGAAGATGTCGCTGGCATTGTTGGTGTCGTTGGGCACCTGGTCGGCGGAGATCGTGTCGTAAACGACATACCGGCCGTCGTCGCTGATCGACGGATTCTGGGCCGCGGAGGCGTTTTTGTCGGTGCCCTGGAGGTTGATGCTGACCAGCTCCGTCGTTCCAGTCAGCAAATCGCGCCGCCAGATTGCGGGTTGGCCGCGAAACAAGTTGTTGATATGCGGTGTCTGGATGAGATCGTCGGAGTCGCTGCGAAAGACGACGTAACGATCGTCGGGAGTGATCTGGGGTTCGTAGCCACCCCGGTCCGCGCTGGCCGTCCCCTGGTAGTTGACGGTTACCAGGCTGACCCGGCCTATGCCGCGATCGTACAAGAAGACGTCCGTAGTCCCGCTGTTGTCGTTGGGCACTAGGTTCGCGGCATCGCTCTGGAAGACGATCCGCTGGCCGTCGGCACTGATGGTGTGGCCCTCGTTCGGGGTCGACGACTGGCCAAGACCAGTATCACCCCAGAGGCTCGGATCGGTCCAAGTGAGCGGCTGGACGGCCAATAGCTCGCGCTCTTCGAGTTGCTCGAGCCACAGCGGTCCTCGGCGACGCGCGACGGAACGGCCTTGGCGACTTTTTTTGTTCTGCGAACGCGGCGACAGGCGGGACCAGGAGAACTACATGGAAGACCTCCACAGATGGTAAGGCGTCACGCGATGCCGGGCGCGGCGCAGACGGAGCGCGCACGCTGGACGGGGCCGCGACACGCGGTAAGTGATCGAACCACAAAAGCCACGGTTAATCCGAAGTTCGTCGTATGTTTTCTTCTCGTTCCCAAACTCCTGTTTTCATCTCCTCGTTCCCAAACTCCTGTTTAGTACTACTCCGTTAGATCCGTTACGGCCGAGTTGCTCTTCGGTTGAGCCTGAGCATGTGGAACTGTGGCTCGACAGCCTTGACACTCTACCCCAGCAGCCAAAAGTGCTCGAACTCAGCGGGCACCAAGCTCAGCCGTAACTGACTTAACGGAGTAATATTAGGAACGTTTCTTCATCCGGAAACTCGGTTTCCCATCGGCCACGCGAAACGGAGTTTCGCGAAGGACCGTTCCCAAACAGGAGTTTGGGAACGAGGCGCGAAGGACCGTTCCCAAACAGGAGTTTGGGAACGAGGCGGGACGAGGCGGGCGTGTGGCGCGGGTCGGTCGAAGGGCTCGGACCCGTCACGATCCGGGACCGCCGGGGATGTTCACCGTGCTGTATTCGTCGGCGCTGGACCATGCGAAGGAGAGTTGGGTGGCGCCGATTTGTACGATGTCCTCCGGTTGGAGCACGTGTTGGGTGATCTTTTTGCCGTTGACCCGGGTGCCCGCCGTGCTGTCGGAGTCCGAGAGGAGCGCCTGGTCCCCTTGAACCTGAAGCCGACAGTGGACCGGGACGACGCGGGGGTCGCGGAGATACGTTTGGCTGGCCGGGCCGCGACCGACCACGAGGGTTTCCCCCTCGAGGACGGTAAAGGCGTATCCCTGATCGGGACCGGCAATCACACGGAGAATTCCAAACATGATCGGCACCTCGCAGTGATAAGTCCACCAAGACAGTAGCAAGGACCCCGGGCGCACGGCGCGCACCGCGGACGCCGCCACAGCGCCGGGCCTCGGCGTGTGTCCAGACGGGGAACAAAGGCCTTCGCGATCTAGAACACCGGGGCGAAAGTTGTATGCCGTTCGTTTCGCCGCGAGCTTCGGCTGGGTGGCACGCCCTGAGTCTTCGAAGGGCGTGGGGAGCGAACCGACCACGCCCTTCGAAGACTCAGGGCGTGCCACCCGGTTGCTGACATACCCGTGTCAGTGTCCAAGCTATTGTTGCGCGGCTCCTTGGTTCTCCCCGCTTCCGGCTCCCCAGCGCCCCGCGCTAGGGACTCCCCCCCACTTCCCGTTGGAGCGCTTGGAAATCCTTGTGTGTCCGCAGCGCGTCAAAGTCCTTGTCGATCCGGAGCAAGTCCGCGTAGCCGGGGCCCTTGAAGAAGCCGGCGGCCTGCAATCTTCGGAGAAGGGCGACAGCCCGGGCAGCGTAGTCGGCGGCGAGGTGGGCCCGCTTGTCCAGGGAGAGGCGGGTGTCAGCCTGCGCGGACCGAGCCGCCAGGGAGAGGGCACACGCGGCGTTGAATAGCGCCTCGGGAAGGACCTCCGCGTCGCCCGCGATCGCGTCCGCCTCGGCCACCACGCCGGCGTACTCTTCCGTGTGGGCCAACTCCGCCGCGCGCTCGCTTCTCGGGAAGTTCCGGAGCTTCGGTACCATCATCTCGATGCAGTGGTCCCATTCCTTGACCGCCTCCGCATAGCGCCCCAGCACCCGATAGGAATAGGCCCGCCCGCCATAGGATTGGGCCAGACTGTCGCGCGCCGCGGCGTCCTGGGGCTCTTGCCGCAGGACCGCTTCCGCCAGCCCAATGGCCTGCGCGTACCGGTCCAGGGCCTCTTGGCGCCGTTCCCGCCCCGTCAGCCATCCACCCCAGACGCGGTACAGTTCCGCGAGCGCCAGGGTCAGGTCGGGGTCGTGCGGGTCCTCGCGCAACCGGGTCCGAAGCAGCTCCGCGCTCTGGCGGAAGAATTCCTCGCCCTTGTCCGGATCCTCCCGGGCCTGGTCCAGTCCCAGATGGAGCTGGACATTGGCCAGGGCCAGGGCGTCCGCTTTCCCGGCGGTCCCGTCGGCGAGCAGCTGGACGCGGAGAGCATGGGCCGCGCGGAGCTGCTCCCCTGCAAGGTCCGGCTGCCTGTTGCGCGCGTAAAGCCCGGCCAACTCGGTGTGGCTGGTCGCCAGCTCTTCCTGCCAGCGGCGCACGTCGGGCTGGGCCTGGCGGAGTTCTTCCCGGAGCTGGAGGGCGCGCCGGTAGTAGTACTCGGTCTCCCCCAAGGAAGGTGGGCTGGGCAGCACGAGAAACGCATGCTGGCGGGCGTGGTGCCGGCCCAAGAGATAACAGCAGCCGGCCAGCTCCGCCTTGCCGTCGAGGTCGTCGGGGTGTTCGGCAGCCAGCTGTTCGTAGAGGGCCAGGGCCTGACGGAGGTGCTCTCCGGCCAGGCCAGGCCGGCCCAGGGCGTCCTCGATGGCCCCCGCGTCCTTGTACGCGATGGCCAGGTCGAACCGCACGGCCGGGTCGGGGCTATCCAGCTCCGTGACCACCGCCTGGTAGAACGCCAGGGCCTGCTCCAGCTGCTTCTGGCGCAGCTCCTTCACTCGGGGCAGATCCGCCAGGCGCCGGTCCTCCAGCTCGGCCAACATGCGCCGCACTGTCTCGCGGGCGTGGCGGTAGTTGGCGTCGGCACGCCGGCTCTGCTTCTCGGCCCGTTCCACTTCCACGCGCAGACGGGCGTTGTGGACCAGCACGCCCAGTAACCCGGCCAGCAGGGCCAACCCGCTGCCGACCATCAGCGCGGCCGCGGCGGGCTGGCGTCGGGCCCACCGTGCCAACCGTTCCGCGCGGCCCACGGGCCGGGCACAAACCGGTTCATTGCGAACGAAGCGGCCAAGGTCGTCGGCCAATTCTCTTGCCGAGGCGTAGCGTCGGGCCGGCCCCTTCTCCAGACATTTCAGACAGATGGTTTCCAGGTCGCGTGGCAATCCCGGCTGGAGCCGGCTGGGCGACACCGGCTCCTGGGTGCGCACTTGCTCCAGCGTTTCCAGGACACCCGCGGCGTGGAACGGTGGCCGGCCCGTGAGCGTTTCGTACAGGATCGCCCCCAGGGAGTACACGTCGGCGGCCGGGCCGATCTCCTTGCTGTGCCCGCTGGCGCTCCGGCGCCATGTAACTGGGCGTGCCCAGGATGGCGCCGCTCTCCGTCCGCCCCCCGGCCGTCGGCGTCCCCGGCTCGACGTGCAACTGCTTGGCCAGGCCGAAGTCGCCGATCTTGGGGACACCGGCGGCCGTCAGCAGCACGTTGGACGGCTTGAGATCCCGGTGAACGAAACCGCGCTCGTGGGCGGCCTGCATGGTTCGGGCCAGGGTCTCCACCAGCGCCGCGGCGGCGCCGGTGGCCAGCGGTCTCTCGGCCAGCTTCTGGGCGAGGTTGCCGCCGTCCACGAACTCCATCGCAAAATAGGGCCGGCCTTCAAAGTCACCGACCTCGTAAATCTGCACGATATGCGGATGCTGCAACTGAGCAAGCACCTCCGCCTCCTGGCGGAAGCGAGCCAGCCGCTGACGGTCCGCTCGACCGCCGGCCAGGATCATCTTCAGGGCCACGAGGCGCTGCGGGCGCGTCTGCCGGGCCAGAAAGACAATCCCCATCCCGCCAGTCCCGAGAACGCGGACGACGGCATATGCGCCGAGCCGGCCCAGTTCCTCAGGTCCCTGCGGCGGTTCCAGAAACTCGCAGCCTTCCAGCACTCGGTCCGTGCCAGCTAGGGAGCCGCGCGGCGACGGCGTGTCGGCGCCGGACCTCTCCGACGGAGGCGATTCGCCTGCCTCAGCGCTGCTCTCATGGCTGGGCGGGGAGAGCACTTTCAGCTTGGCGATGAGGTCCTGCACCAGCTTCCGATCGGCCTCCCCAACCAGCGGCACCGGGACACGCATAGCCTGGACAAGGGGATCCTCTGCCTTCAAACGGGAAACTGCCACGCCGCAGCGATCGCAGCGGGCCACGTGTTCTTCCAGCGCCTCGGCCTCGGGGCCGGCGATCTGCCCGAGCACGAGCCGCTCCAGGTTGCGGATCTCGGGACACGCGGAAGCAAAGGGCATGACTCTCTCCGCGGGCTACGAAACGGCTGCGACCGGATGCCGGGCCGGCGCTTCCGCCCGCCAGGCCCTCGGGTAGCAGCCTTTACAGGGAAGTATGCAAGGGCTGAGAGAAACCTGTCAGGAAAAATCGGAAAAGCTGTTGCAGGGTTTCAACATGGGTGGCACGCTCTGAGTCTTCGAAGGGCGTGGGGCTGCGGCAG
>JBGQLF010000799.1:0-5652 GCA_041499985.1 Gemmataceae bacterium | reverse complement strand
CAGATCGCCAAGCGGGACTCGTTTGACGGAGCGTATGCGGACACGATTCTGGCCTTCATCCGCTCCTATCTGGAGTCGCTTGACGATCAGACAATCCTCTCGCTTTGGAGGCAGACGGAAACGGGCATGGGTGACGACACGGACGACGAGAACCTGTTTCCCGCTTGTTGCCGCATGGACCTGGAGATGGAGTTGTTGCAGGAGATCACGAACCTTGCATGGGAAGAAGCCACAGAAGGCACCTGATATTCTTCGTCGCTACGCCATAGTGTACAATAGAATAGGATGCGTTCGAGTGGCACTCCCGTTCCCGCGGGGAGACTGACCCGGTCCATCTACCATCGGCTCGCTGCCGCTCGTGCGAGCCGGATGCTGGCCCTCCCCTGAGGAGGAGTCGGCTGAACGCGGAAGCTAGAACCCTATGAGAGTCGTGCTCGCCGAGAAGCCCTCGGTCGCCCGTGAACTCGCCTCCTTTCTCGGTGCCACGGTCCGTGGCGATGGCTATTTCGAGGGCCAGGGCTACCAGGTGACCTGGGCCTTGGGGCACCTGGCCACCCTGAAGGAGCCGCAAGACTACGACCCGGCGCTCAAGCGCTGGTCGCTGGAGACGCTCCCCATCGTGCCCGAGCACTTCGGGCTCAAGCTCATCGACGAGAAGGGCGCCCGCAAGCAGTTCGCCATCATCCAGCGCCTGTTCCGCTCGGCCGACGAGATCATCTGCGCCACCGACGCCGGCCGCGAGGGCGAGCTCATTTTCCGCTACATCCTAGAGCTCGCTGGCTGCACCGGCAAGCCGGCCCGGCGGCTCTGGCTGAGCTCCCTGACCGAGGCCGCGATCCGGGACGCCTTCCGCCGCCTGCGGCCGCTGTCCGACTACGATGCGCTGTACGCGGCAGCGCGCTGCCGCAGCGAGGCGGACTGGATCGTTGGCTTGAACGCGACGCGGAACTACACCGTCCGCCACCGATCAAGCGACGTCCTCTGGAGCGTCGGGCGGGTGCAGACACCGGTGCTTACCATGATCGTCTGCCGCGACGACGAGATCCGCACTTTCAAGCCCGAGCCGTTCTGGGAGCTGTTGACCCGCTACCGCGAAGTCACCTTCAAGTTCGCCGGCGAGCGCTTCGCGAAGGAGGAGGACGCCCGGGCGCTGCTGGGGCGGGTGCAGGGGCACCCCTTCACCATCCGGGGTGTCGAGCGCAAGGAAGCGCGGGTCCAGCCGCCGCAACTCTACGACCTGACGGAGTTGCAGCGGGACATGAACCGGCGGTACGGGATGTCGGCCGACGCCACGCTGAAGGCTGCCCAGGCGCTCTACGAGCGCAAGGCGATCACCTACCCCAGGACCGACTCGCGCTACCTGAGTAGCGATCTGCGGGGGCACCTCCCGGGCATCCTGGGCGAGCTCCGGTCCCTCAAGCCGACCGAGATCGGGAAGCTCGACCTCGGCGACCTGGCCTTCACCCCGCGCATCATCGACGACAAGAAGGTGAGCGACCACCACGCGATCGTCCCGACCGGCAAGGCACCGGGGGCTCTTTCGCCGAACGCCGATAAGGTCTACGACGCCGTCGTCGTCCGCCTGATCGCCGCCTTCTACCCCGCCTGCGTGAAGGAGGTGACGACCGTCGCCGGGGTATCGAATGGGGTGCCGTTCCGCGCCAAGGGGGTGCGGGTGCTTGAGGCCGGGTGGACCGCGCTGTACCCCCGCAAGGACGATGACAGGAGGGACGACGAGCAGGACCTGCCGGAGTTTCGCCCCGGCGAGAGCGGCCCGCACGAGCCGTTCATCCGGCGGGGCGAGACCACCCCGCCTAAGTCCTTTACCGAGGGCACACTCCTCGGGGCGATGGAAACGGCCGGGAAGCTCGTGGACGACGAGGAATTGAAGGAGGCGCTGAAGAAGCGGGGCCTGGGCACGCCGGCGACGCGGGCGGCCATCATCGAGACGCTCCTTGCTCGGAGCTACGTCACGCGGGTGAAGAAGGCGCTCGCCGCCACCGACCTGGGTCGCTATCTCGTGGCGTTGGTCCGGGACCGGGCCCTGAAGTCGCCGGAGCTCACGGGGGAGTGGGAGGCGAAGCTCAGGGAGATCGAGGGCGGCCGCCTGGACCCGCGCCAGTTCATGGCGGAGATCGTCCAGTACACAGGCGAGGTCATTCGCTCCGGCGATGCGGCCGCCCTCGATCCGACCCAGCTCGGCGACTGCCCGCGCTGTGGCCGGCCGGTCATCGAGGGTCGGCGCGGGTTCGGCTGCTCCGGCTGGGGCGAGGGCTGCCCGTTCGTGCTCTGGAGAGAATACCGCGGCCACCCGCTCGGGGACGAGCAGATCCGGGAGCTCTTGCAGCGGCGCGTCCTGCTCCGGCCCATGACGTTCGGGGATGCGCGCCAGGTGATCCTCAGCCTGACGGATTCGGGTGAGTTGACCGAGATCCCGGTCCCGAATGGCCGGCCGCAACAACCGGCGACGAGCGCGGGAGGCAAGCCGGTGAGCGGACGCACGAAGCCGAGCACCCGCCGGAACGAGCGGACCCCGCGTGGCAGTGCAGGCTCCCCCCAGGCTGAACCGGCTTCCGGGAAGCCCGCGGGCGGGTTCGGCCCCTGTCCCCTCTGTGGCTCCGAGGTCATCGACCAGGAGAAGTCGTACGGCTGTAGCGGCTGGAGGAGCGGGTGCAAGTTCGCGATCTGGAAGACGATCGCCGGCAAGCGGATCAGCGCACGCACGGCCCAGGCGCTCCTTCGTCGAGGCAAGAGTCTGGTGCTCAAGGGCTTCAAGTCGAAGTCCGGGAGGGCCTTCGACGCGCGTCTGAAGTTGGACCAGGGCGCGGTCCGCTTCGACTTCGGGTCCTGATAGCGTCTCTTGACCTCTGACCTACTCCGCAGGGGACAGCTGGCTAATAACCATTTACAAGCGCCAGTCTCTAGTCGAGCCAAGGGAAGCCCCTTCAGTGTGCCCGCGCCCGCTGCGTGGTCTCGTACACCAGCCCGATCAGAACCATGTCGGCCTCACTCAGCGGCGCATCGCCCGTGATGGACCAACCCCGCTGACACAGGCCTCGGGGATCGACCCGAGCTAGGGTCACCTCGCCCTGGCGCACGACAGAGCCGCGCCCGAGCCAACCGCTGCGCACCATGCGAGCCGGTCCCGCACTCAGCTCCAGCTCCCAGGCACTCGTCAGCCAGCCGCTGCGATCGGCGGCGCCCAGGGGCCGGCCACTAGCGGCGTCGGTGAGCACGAACCGGCTGAACCAGTTGATCTTCTCGAAGACCAGCTGGCCCCGGTTGGTCAACGTGACGTCGCGGTTTTCGCTAAACCAGCGCCCTGAACAGGTGCCAATCGGCTGGCCATCTCGGCTCAGCACCACGGTCGAGGTCAACCAGCTGGCTGCCCGCCCTTCGAGGATCATCGGCGGCAACTCCTGACACGCGTTCCGGGGCGGCGCTGCACCAGCGGTAGCACGGGACCGGTGACCCTGGCCACTCTATGGGAGTATTCGTAAGTTCGGCAGCGTTCTTGCTGCGATGCATTCCTTCCCGCCGAGATGTACGGGCGGCAGGAGACGACGAACGATGGAGATGCCGCCCGGGTCCCGTCGCGGATCCCCAGCAGCCGGCAACAAGGCTTCCCTGAGTTAAACAGTTTGGGGCGTTATCCGACGCTGCCAGCGCAACCAGGGTGCGGGTATCGGAAGTTGTCGTGCTTATCGTGGGAACTTCGATACACCAAGGCCGTACCTACACCACCGCGCCACCTCTCGACTCTACCCCAACCGAGGAGTGACCCCTTGAGGCAATTCAGCAGCTTGCTTTCGGGAAGGCTGCGGATGGAAAAACCGTTGAGTTATGAGTATCGCCGGGCAGGGCCGCTGCCCGGCGGACGTGGGATGTTCTGCCTGCTGCTCCCGATAACCGTTCTTCCGGCAGCTCAGGCACCGGGAACGCCCGGGCCGAATGGAAACCAATTAGAGTTCACTTGCGCCAGGCACGTCACCTGGGACAGGCTTGTGCCGTCTGGGCCGATGACATAGACCAGGATATTGTATGTGCCCGCGTTTTGATACACGTGCGAACCGTCGATCTCAAACCGACCATTCGTCCCCGAGTACACCAGTTTGGCGCTATCCCCATCCCATGATGTGCCATCTCCCCAGTTAATGAAGCATTTGAAGTCTTGAGGATTTGTGGAGCAATTCCCAGAGGTTATCTTATGAGAGGGATCATTAATCGTGTTATCCAGGATGGCCACGGGCTGTGCAGTGAAGCCGGACCCCGCGTTGGAGGTTATGGCAGCAGGTGTGCCTAACCAGGTTACCGGGGTTTGCATCGCTAGTTGGACATCGGCCAGTGGGTTCGTCGCCTTCCACGTCGCCGGCTTCCCAAAGGGAGGAGGTGTCGGAAGCAGGCCCTTGGGCAGTGCCTGGACCACTGCTTGGGACTTATTATTGAAGGGATAGTTGAACCCGTTGAAGGTCACTAGGAAAGAAATCGGATAAGCGTCGTCTACGCTCGCGGCTGTGGAGCTGTGGCTGTTCGGGCTACCTTTCCCCAAGACGCGGTTCCCGTTACACTCACCAGTACGCTCCGGACGGGGTCGCCCCCCAACCTCTCGAGCCCGAAGAAACCGTCCTTTTTCTCGCTGGAACGCACCATGCCGCACGGACCTGAACACCACCTCGAAGAAGCCCACCACGCCGAACATGCCGAGTACGATCCGTTTAACCAGCGCGTCGCCATGACCATGGCCATCGTCGCGGCAGCGCTGGCCTGCGTTACCATGCTCAGCCACCGGGAGCACAACGCGACCCTCCAGCACCGCATCGGCGCCAACGACAACTTCACCCTGGCGTCCAACCAGTGGGCGTATTACCAGGCCAAGAAAAACCGGCAGTATTTGCTCGAAGCCGACGCCAAGCTGCTCCAGCTGCAGCCGGTCAGACCTGAAATGTCCGACCAGGTTGGGCACACCCTCGCCTCCTGGCAGGAGACGGCCTCACGCTATGAGCAGGAGACCAAGGCGATCGAAGACAAGGCTCGGGGGTACGAGGAGCAGGCCGCTGAGGAGAAAGGAGCGAGCGACGCGCACCACCACCGCGGAGAGTTCCTGGACTTCGGCGAGCTGGGCATTGAGCTGGCGCTCGTCCTCTGTTCGCTGGCCGTGCTGACGAAACGCTCGTCCTTCTGGATCGCCGGAGTCCTCGTCGGCGTGATCGGCATGGGCGTCGCACTGTGGGCCTTCGCACCGGTCGCTCCTTGAGCCGGGCTTTCCCAGCTTGAACGCTAGCTGGGGCTTCCGTTGGGTTTCCTTCAAGTTCTCTTCACGGTCAACGGGCCGACTACTCTTTCGTCTTCCGCCATCTGTCTGCCCGAGAGGATAACCCCCGTTCACAATTTCACCCTGGCTTACTCCCTGATGGTATGGTGGTCTCCAGGAGGGATAAACGCCGTTACCATTCACTGAACCAAGGGGCATGCCGCCGTCCGGCGCAGGCGACCCCGCAATCCGTCAGCCATCCAGGTGCTGTTTCCTGTCGATCTATCGAGCCCGAAAAATCGGTTTTTCCTTGCCCGGCCGTTTGCCGTTGCTACGCTGTTATAGCCTGCCGTTGGCCGCGTCGGTGACTGGGCGACGCCGACGAGACCTCCGGTGGGCTT
>JBGQLF010000798.1:0-5658 GCA_041499985.1 Gemmataceae bacterium | reverse complement strand
GAAACACAACACGCCACACCGGCATGGGGGGGGACTGGCCATGACCGACGATCTGGCACGGGATGAGGTGGAGGGTGTCGTCGATCGCGCGGTGGAGGCACTGCTCCAAGCCGCGGGCGTGGAGGGGCCGCCGGTGGATGCCATCGCCTTGGCGCAGCGTCATCTCGGCATGGTGGTCTGCCTGGATCGCCGGCAACCGCAACGCGGACGGGCCCAGCGGGCGGCGGGCCGCAAGCAGATCTTTGTCCGGCCCGAGCCGACCGAAGAGCGCCATCAATGGACCGTGGCGCACGAGATCGGCGAACACCTGAAGGCGTCGTTGCTCGAACGGCTCGGTGTGGCGCCCGAGCAGACGCGGGCGATGGCCGGTGAATCGTTGGCCAACCTATTCGCGTATCGCCTGCTGGTACCCACCGGCTGGTTTGCGACCGACGCCCCAGCGTTCGACTACGATGTTCTGGAGCTGAAGCAGCGCTATCGTACCGCCAGTCATGAGGTGCTTGCCTGGCGTTTCCTGGATCTTCCCGAGTCGTGCATCATCACCGTGATCGATAACGAGCACATTCATCGCCGGCGGAGTAATGCCTGGCGTGTTCGCCGCCAGCTGGAGCCGGCCGAGCAGGCGTGTCAGCGTTACGTGCATTACTACAGCCGGCCGCGGCTCGTCTGGGAAGCTGGCTGGACCGTGCAGGGCTGGCCAGTCCACCAGGCCGACTGGAAACGCGAGATTCTGCGCAGCGTGGTGGATGCCGATTGACAAGGCGGTCAGGAAACAGGTGCACAATGCCTACTTGTCCGTTAGGATTTGAGTCTTGAGAGCTGTGCCGGCGTTAGGAAGGGAATCCTGACCCACACGGAATGACACCAGGGATAGAGGACACGCGCCCTTGGTTGAGGAGCGGTTCATGATCTCACAGCGTGGACGGTTGTTGGCGGGCCCAGTCGGTTGGGTGATGGGGTTCCTGATCGGCTCGGCGGGCCTGGTGCCGTTGGGGGCACGGCCCGCGTTCGAGCAGCAGGTTGTCGCGGTCCATCCGCAGGAACGCGCCCTCGATGCCAACCTCTATATGCAGACCGCAGCGGAATACCGGGCCTGCTGCTTGCAGACATATCAATGGATGACCGAGCGACTACGGATGAAGCTGGCCGCCCACTCTCACAACGGCTCCGCGCCGGCTGTGATTCTCGACTTGGATGAAACCGTGTTCGACAATTCGCCTTTCCAGAGTTTTCTCGATCGAGAACGGCTGGACTTCAGCGATGCCTTGTGGGATCTCTGGGAGCGCGACTACCCGCACGAGGTTCGCCTCGTCCCCGGCGCCAGGCAGTTCATTACCTCGGCCGAGCAGCTGGGGGTCGCGGTGATCTACATCAGCAATCGCCTGGTCAAGTACCGGGACTCGACCATTGCGGCCTTGAACCATCTCGAGCTGAGTACCAAGGAAATAACTGATCGGCTGTTGCTCAAGGAGGAAAGCTCGGACAAGACCAGCCGCCGCAAGCTGGTCGAAGCACGCTATCGGGTCTTGCTCTACGCCGGGGACAATTTGCGCGATTTCTCCGAAGATTTCGCCGTGCCCAAACCGAAGCCGGGGGAGAAGCCGAATCCCCAGCAGGCAATCCTCGAGCGCTACAACAAGGTCGAGAGGGCCAGCTACCGCTGGGGCACGGATTGGTTCATCTTCCCCAATCCGGTCTATGGCGAATGGCAGAAACCCCTGGGCACCGCCCCGCGCGAGCTGCTACGGCCTACGGCGATGAAAGCGCCGGCGAAGTGAGCGCGCAGCTGGCGCGACATCCGAGCGGTGGTCCGTCCAGCTTCGATCGACGGGTTCCGTAGGGCGGCTCTCCCGAGCCGTCCTGCTGGGCCGGACGGCTCGGGAGAGCCGTCCTACCCGACCAAGGAAGGTTGACGACCCACTCGTGGAGGGCGCCCGTAGCTCAATCCACAATGGTCCGTACAACTTCGATCCGGACCCAGAGCGGATCGAACTCGTGACGGCGGCCCCGGCCCAGATGATTATCCAGGTAGCGCCCACGCTCATCATTGAACCCGACCCAGAGCCGTTCTTTGTCCTTACCGAGCGTGAGTTCCAACGGTTTGCCCTGGGGTAATGGCTTCTTGAGCGCCGCCTCCTCGGTCTTGAACAACAGCGCGTAAGCCTGTGCTGGATCCGGCGAGAGGGCCAGTCGGGGCGCCTCGCCGACAACCGTGGCAGACTCCAGACCACACGGGCTGCCGACGTTTTGTCCCGGGTAGTCGCCGTTGCCGCGGTCGATGCTGCCTCCCGTCCAGATGCGCACCACATCCCCCTTGCGCACGCCGCCCTTGACGTTTAACAGAATCTCCGTCCAGCCTTCGGTGCGCACCGCTTTTTCGAGTAAATCTTGGGGCACATAGTGCGTCAGCACCCGGCTCTCCAGGTCCTCTGCCGTCGCAGTCAGTGCCGCCGATAACACTAGCATCAGCGCCACGGTTCGCATCTTGGTTCTCCTATAGGAACGACACGAGCGAAAGCCGATATCCCCATTGTGGCAGCCGATGAATTCCTGAGCCAGAAGAAAAGCGATGCTGCGCCCGCAAAGCGAGCGCGGAGCCAACACGATGTGCGGAATTCAGGTAAACTGTCTTGGTACGGAGTCTGGCTCCCCAAGTCGCCGGAACTGATGCTCGGCTCCAGGTCGCGTAGGGAAAGAAGGCGCACGCATGTCCACCGACCTCAAGGTCCAGGAATTGGTTTTGCGTTGGCAGGAGGCCCGTCAGCGGGGACTGGTCATCACGACCGAAGAACTCTGCCGTGATCGTCCGGAGTTGCTCGCGGAAGTCCGGCGGTTGCTCCAGAGTAAGGATCCCAGTGCTCATTCCACGGTGGCGCCACAAGATTCCCAGGTGGCGCCTCGTTCCGGAAACGGGTCGGGAGGCGCCGTGCGCTGGGAGACCGGCAGTGAACCGGTGCCGGGTTATCGGCTGGTGGCCTTTCTCGGCCGGGGTGGCTTTGGCGAGGTCTGGAAGGCCTTGGGACCCGGGGACTTTCCGGTGGCCCTGAAGAGTATTCAGCTGGGCAATACCGCGGGCCGGCTCGAGCTGCGCTCGCTGGAGCTGATGAAGGACATTCGCCATGCCAACCTGCTGACGGTCTTTGGTGCCTGGCAGATCCATGAGGTATTAATCGTTGCCATGGAGCTGGCCGATCGGACCTTGCAAGACCGCTGCAATGAAGCGCTGAACCAGGGCGAGCCCGGCATTCCCTATCCCGAGCTGATCGAGTGTATGCGCGATGTGGCCAAAGGGATCGATTTTCTCAATGAGCCGCGTCACAACTTGTTGGGCAAAGAACGTGTCAGTATCCAACACCGGGATATCAAGCCTCCCAACTTACTGCTGGTCGGTGGGAGTGCCAAGGTGGCTGATTTCGGGCTGGCTAAATTACTGGAGCACAGCGTGGTCAGCAACACCGGCAGCATGACTATGTCCTATGCCGCCCCTGAGTTTTTCCAGGGGCAGACTTCCAGCTGGTCGGATCAATATTCCCTGGCGGTGAGCTACTGTCAATTGCGTGGCGGCCGGCTGCCCTTCACCGGCGGCGCCGCGGCGGTCATGGCCGGCCATCTCCTTCAGCCGCCGGACCTGAGCATGGTTCCCGAGGCGGAACGACCGGCGGTGGCGCGGGCGCTGGCGAAACGTCCGGAAGAGCGCTGGCCGAACTGCCGGTCCTTCGTGCAGGCCGTGGCGGAGAAGACGCAGGTTCCTGCACCCCTGTGCCTGGCTGAAACCGCGGCTCCTTTTTGCAATCCGCTGCCGCCGGCTGGTACCTGGACCTCCCAGGCCAGCCCGACTGCATCGCCGCGGCGCCGTGCGCGATGGCCCTGGTTGGCCGGAACCGCGGGCCTGGTCGTCGTGGGAGGCATTGCCGGTCTGCCGCTGATCCGGCAACTTGGTCCAACGCGGGAAACAGCTCCTTCCACAGCGGCTACCCCCGTGGCTGCGATCTCCAAGGAGGTTGAGTCCGCCGTCACGCCCAAGCCGCTCGAAGTGACGGTTGAGCGCGCCATCACGCCCAAGCCGCCTGGAGTGGCGCAGGTGACACAGCAGCACGCGGCGGCGAAATACCAGGAGGGCGCGGAAGCACTGGCAAGACACGATTGCGATCGGGCGCTCGCGGCCTTGGACGAGGCGCTGAGCCTTGGGCTTGACTCCGCCGCCGCCTACTTGGCTCGGGGCCGAGCGCATCACGGAAGACACGATGTGGACCGGGCCATCGCAGACTACACCGCCGCGCTGGGGCGAGATCCCCAGTTGGCCGCGGCCTACCACGAGCGCGGGGAGGCTCTCAATGAGAGGGCCGAGTTAGACAAGGCCCTCGCGGACTGCACGGAGGCCATCCGACTCGATCCCCGGGATGTCCAAGCCTATCTGCACCGGGCCCGCACGTATCTGAATAAACGGTATACTGAAAAGGCGATTAGCGATTGTGACCTGGCCCTGCGCCTCCAACCGCACTGCGCCCTGGCCTATGCTTACCGCGGTGTGGCGCAGGCGCGCCTGGATGAGCCTGGCAAAGCCATCAGCGATTGCAACGAAGCCTTGCGGCTCGATCCGAAGCTATCCGCTGCCTACAACAGCCGAGGCGTCGTTTACGTCATCCAGCAGCTCTTCGACCAGGCGATCGCCGACTATACCGAAGCGATGGGGCTGGATCCGACCTATCCCCGACTGTACACCAATCGGGCCAATGCCTATCGTGCTAAGGGTGACTTCGAGCGTGCCCTGGCGGACTGCAATGAAGCCCTGCTGCTGGATCCCAACTATGTCGTGGCCTATGACTTCCGCGGTCGGGTCTACGCCGCCCAGAAGGACTACGACAAAGCCCTGATCGATCTGACCAAGGCCATCGAGCTCAACGCCAGCTATGCCGCTGCGTACCTGAACCGGGGACACGTCTACCGCATGAAACGCGATACGGGGCACGCTCTGGCCGACTTCGAGGAGGCGATCCGCCTCGATCCGAAGGACGCCACGGTGTATTACAATCGCGGCCTGCTCTTCGCCGATCAGCAGGACACCAACAAGGCCATCGCCGACTACACCGCCGCGCTGCGGCTCCGTCCGAAGTTTGTGGCCGTCTACAACCACCGCGGTCTGGCCTACCGGGCTCAGGGAAACACGGAGGCGGCCCTCGTGGACTTTGACAAGGCGGTCCAACTCGATCCGAACTTCGCCTTCGGGTACTACAACCGGGGGCTCGTCCACGCCGACAAGAAGGAGTACGAGCACGCGATCGCGGACTACAGCGAGTTCCTTCGGCTGCATCCGAATGGCCCCGGTGCCTACAACCTGCGGGGCCAGGCGTATCGGGCCAAGGGCGACAGCGAGCATGCCGTCGCCGACTATACGAAAGCTATCGAACTGGATCCGAAGTTTGTGCTGGCTTACTTCAACCGCGCCGAGGCACACCGGATCAAGGGCCGCCATGACGAGGCGATCGCCGACGCCGACGCTCTGTTGAAGATCAATTCCAAATACACCTCGGGCTACGGCACGCGCGGTGCCGCTTACGCAGGGAAGAAGGACTACGACCGAGCCATCGCCGACTACAATTCCTCCTGGCTGGGCTTCGGAATCATCGGCAAGGGCACGATCTCGCGCGTCGAGCAGGT
>JBGQLF010000797.1:0-5668 GCA_041499985.1 Gemmataceae bacterium | reverse complement strand
ATCAGGTCACGCGGCCTTTTGGGAGCGAACGCGAAGCTGATAAACGGCTCGGCAAAGAATTGGCGCAGCCGTTGCCCCGGCTCTCCAGGAAGGATCTGAATCTGGCGCGGCATCGACTCCAAGGGAATCAGCTCCAGCATGAGCATCGCCCGGCGATTGGTCTTGTCCGCACCCCCTTCCTCCGGTGGGACAAAGCGGCGCAGGATGCGCGTCGGGGCATTGGGATCGGCGGGCTGGCTCCAGAAACGCACTTCGGTTCCCTCCAGGCCCGGGCCTTTGCACGCCGCCTGGAAGTTCTCCAGCAGCGTCGTCGCCTTCACGGCGAGGCTGACCCGATCGGTGGACGCCAGCTCGGTCTGGAGGAACTGCATCCGCGGCGCCAGCGCGGACAGGGCACAGACCAGATGCACCTCGGCCCGCTTGGCCTGTTCGGCCGTGACGTCATAAGGCTGTTTCTCGTCCAGCGTCAGCAGCCGTAACAGTTCGGGTTGGCCACGCACCTGGGCCAACGTGCCGGTCCCCTTCCCCTCCGGTCCCGGAAGCGGGACACCCAGGCGCGTCTCAAACAGGTAGATCTGGCCCTCGCTCAGAACACCGGGGATCCAGTAGCGCATGGTGGGCGTGCCCGGCCCCTCGGGCACGGCGATCATGCAACTCTCCAGACCGAGTTGATCGAGCAGAGCGAGGAAGACAAGGGCACGCTCCAGGGACGTCCCCCAGCCACGACGCAGGACAAACTGGGGCGGGAGCAAGGCGCCGTCGCGCTCGCGCAGCCGAACCTGACGCGTGACCCACCCCAGGGCCGCGGCGGCCCGTTTCAGTGCGGACGGTTGGTCGTCCAGGCCGAGCGACCGGGCCACATCGTTGAACAGCAGACAGGTGTCGAGGTGATGCGCATCCAGTAGTGTGAAGCTGTTGCTCTGAACCTCGGCGACTTCGTCGGGGTCGAGTCCCAGCCGGCTCGTGAGCAGGGTGCGCTCGGCATCGGTCAGCGTGGCCGGCTTCTGTTCCGGATGCTGGGCCAGATGAGAATTGAGCTGTTGCACGGAGCCGCGGCAGACCTCATAGCTGGGGTCCTTGCGCAGGGCCTCATGGACGGCATCGAGGATGTTCTCCTTCTTCGCTTCCGTCTTGCGCGCGGTGACCGTTGACTGCGGCAGTCGAATGAGGATGAGGGCACCAGCACCAAGGGCGACCACGGCAAAAGCAGCAAGGGTGAGCCGATTCATGTAGGGTCACTCGAAGGCAGCGTAGGAAATCCTCGACCTTCCACGGCCTGGCGGAGGCGCAGACAACACTCCACCAGGGCCGGCAGGTCGTCGAGGGCAATCATGTTGGGGCCATCACTCAGGGCTTCGTCCGGCCGGGGATGTGTCTCCAAGAAGAGCCCGTCGCAGCCACAGGCAACCGCGGCCCGGGCCAAGAAAGGCACCATCCGCCGATCGCCCCCACTGCGGTCCCCGGCCGCACCTGGCATCTGTACGCTGTGAGTGGCATCAAAGATCACCGGACAGCCCAATTCTTGCATCCACGGGATCGCCCGCATATCGCTGACCAGCTGCCCATAGCCAAAACTGGCGCCGCGCTCCGTCAGCAGGACCCGGCGATTACCGACTTCCGCCATTTTCGTGACGACATGACGCATATCCCACGGAGCCATGAACTGGCCCTTCTTGACATTGACCGCTCGGCCGGTTCGTCCCGCGGCCTGGAGCAAGTCGGTCTGCCGAGCCAGGAAGGCAGGTACCTGAAGCAGGTCGCACACCTCCGCGACCGGCGCCGCTTGCTCGGCTTCGTGAAAGTCCGTCGTGACGGGCAGTCCCGTGCGTCGTTTGACCGCTTCCAGGGTCCGCAGCCCCTCGTGCAGCCCAGGTCCGCGGAACGATTTGCCGGATGTGCGATTGGCCTTGTCGAACGAGGCCTTAAAGATCAAGGGCACGGCCAAACGCTCGGACAGCTGGCGCAAGCGATCGGCGATGGTGAGCGTAAGCTCGTGCGATTCGATCACGCAAGGGCCGGCAATCCAGAGCAAGGGATGACCAGGCCCGCAGGTCAGCGGACCGATCGAAACCGGTTGCGGTGTTGGCATCGTGTACCCTCCGTGGTTTCCGGATTCACTTTTTCAGCGCGATCGGTAACTGTTCGATCTTGGCCGCCAGGATAAAGTCGTTTTCCGACAGTCCACCGATCGCGTGCGTCCAGATCTCGATGGCTGCATTGCGGTAGCCGACCAGATGCAGATCTGGATGATGGCCCTCATCCTCGGCAAGCTTTCCCACTCGGTTGAAGAAATCCAGGCCGGCCAGAAAATCCTGGGCGCGCCATTCACGCCGGATGCGCTGGCCGTCGCTGGTCAGCTTCCACTCCGGCAAGCGTGCCAGCAGGTTCTGAATCTGATCCCGGGACAAAGGGGGGACGCCACCCTCGCAGGGCGTACAGTGCTTGCGGGTCAATTCTCCGACTGTAGCCGTGGTCATGTTCGTCTCCTCTGGCTGTCTGCTCGCTGGGGGCACGGGGGCCACCCCACGGATTGTCGAAAAGCCCGCGCCCGCGGAGGGTATTGTAGTAAATTTCGCGCGCCAAAAGAGACCAGCGAGGCGGCGGAAACCGGTCTGCTCACCTTCCGTGATCAGGGCGTCACATAAGTGGACGTTCCGGCCAAGGCCGTGACGCTGTCTTCTTGCTTGCTTGCCCCAGTTGCCCGATTCTCCGGCTACCTGCCGTGGTCCGTATAGCTGGCATGCGCTGCCCCGCGCGGCCGGCCCAGCTCAGTTTCCCGAACCCTATCCTTTCACTTGCCTGGGGTCTTCAGTCGAAGGAAAGGACGGTGATGCAGGTGGCTCAGCCCCAAGAGATTGTCGGCTGAGCCACCAAGGTGGAAATCGGCTCCGAGCGCGCGTAGCGAGAAGGACGGACTCGTGAACAAAATCACATGGCTGGGAGTGGCGCTGGCGCTGGGGATCCCGCTCCCGCCGGCCGAGGCCAACCTCCTGCATCTGCCGCACCAACTCGATCACATCAACGGTCGGCTCCACGGCACGATCGTGGATCACACGCACAACCACGGCGCCGACCGGCGGATTTGGTCACCGGCGCTGCACCAGTTGCGTGATCTCTATGTCTATCTCCCGCCAGGATTCGATCCACAGCTGCTCTACCCTGTGATGCTCTATTTGCACGGTTTCGCTCAGGATGAGCAGTCCTTCGTCAAGGAGGTCGTTCCCCATCTGGATCGCGCCATCGCCTGTGGCAGGCTGGCGCCAATGATCATCGTGGCCCCGGACGGCAGCCTCGGCGGTCATCCCTGTCTGTTCACCGCGGGCAGCTTCTTCATCAATAGCAAGGCCGGCAACTTCGAGGACTACGTGATGCAAGATGTGTGGAACTTTGTCCTCGAGCACTATCCGATCCGCCCCGAGCGCGAAGCGCATATCCTCGCGGGAACCTCCATGGGCGGCGGCGCGGCTTACAATCTCGCCCTCAAATACCGAGAACGCTTCAAAGTGGTAATCGGTATCTTCCCGCCGCTGAACATCCGCTGGTTGGACTGTCACTGCCGCTACATGAGCAACTTCGACCCGTGCTGCTGGGGCTGGCGGACCGACTTCTCGCGAGGGCACGAGGTCGTCGGCCGCTTCTACGGCGTCATCACCATCCGTGAAAAGAAGGTGGTCGACCCGATTTATGGTCGCGGTCCGAACACGGTGCATTACGTCAGCTGGGAAAACCCCATCGAGATGCTCGAGCGCCTGGACCTTCAGGAAGGGGAGCTGGCCATGTATGTCGCTTACGGCGGCCGCGATCAGTTTAACATTGACGCCCAGGTCGAAAGCTTTCTGTACACCGCCCGGCAGCGAGGTCTCACCGTGAGCGTGGGCTACGAACCGCGCGGCAAACACGACCTGGCCACGGCCGTGAAGTTGCTGCCAGGTGTTCTCGAGTGGTTAGCCCCGCAGGTGGCGCCGTATGGTCCGATAGCGAAGCCCGAATGACGAATGCCCAATGAGGAAGGGAGCTTGGGTCTCGGCTTGGGCTTCGGATTCCGCCATGCTTTCGGCCATCGTACCTCCTTGTCAAGTTGCTCTCCATTTGTTGGCCGGCTTCTGGTAGAGTCCCCGGCGATCAGACGTCCGCGCAACCGTTACCACGCTGATCTGGCCGTGGACCCATTGCAGCTTTCGGGCCGCGGACAAGGAGGTCGGGGTGTGGCCTCACACGGTGATCGGACCGTGGACCTATTGCAGCTCTCGGGCCGCGGACAAGGAGGTCGGGGCGTGGCCTGTCAATGGCGAATCCGCCACAAGCTGGTGCTCGGACTCGGCCTCGTTGTCGGCATCATGGCGTTGCTCCTGGCCGGCACGCTCAAGGGCCTATTGTCCTACAGTTCGACGACCAAGAGCATCGACAGCAAATTGGCGGAATTGAACAAGGCCGAGGAGTTTCGGAGGTCCGTGGGCGAGTTCGACAACAGTCCCCCCGATGCGAAAAATGACGACGTGGATGAATTGGTCTGGCTGCGGGGCAAGATCGGCAACGCGCTAGCCAAGCTCAAGGATTACGCAGAACAACTCCAGGATACCCTAAACCGGCGTCGCGACCCCTCTAAGGGTTATATGGAACTAGAATTGGTGGCTGAGTTGCGGAATAGCTTTGGAGAGCTGGAAGACGCGGCCGCCAAGGCACATGATGCACCGCGCCTCACCTCCAATGGCGGCCGCGAGCCGGTCTTGAGGGACGCGGCGGTGTTGACTTTGATGGGGAAACTGAAACGACAATCCGATGAACTTCACCGGGCAATCAAAGACGATCTGAAAGACCGCATCGACGAGTCCGGGAAGAGTTACCGCAGCAGCATGTGGATCGTGCTGACGACCAGCGGGCTCTGCTTGCTCCTGCTGGCCAGCTTGACGCGGTTCCTGTACCGCTGGATCTTTTATCCGGTGCGCGACCTCCAGCTGGGCGCCGGCCGGGTGGCCCATGGCGATTTCGAGCATCGCATTGACGTGCACAGCGGTGATGAGATGGAGGAGCTGGCCGCCGCTTTCAACAACATGACCGGCCGCTTGCGGGAGATGTATCGCGATCTGGCCCGCCAGGTCAACGAGCGCAGCCGGCAACTGGTCCGCTCCGAGCGCCTCGCCAGCGTCGGCTTCCTGGCCGCCGGCGTGGCTCATGAGATCAATAACCCCCTGGCCAGCATCGCCTTCTGTAGTGAAGCACTCGAAAGCCGGCTGGCGGATAAGCTTACTAGTTTTCCCAGCGAGGGCGAAATCGTCACGAAGTACCTGCGCATGATTCAGCAAGAGGCGTTTCGCTGCAAAGCGATCACGCAGCGCCTGCTCGAGTTCAGCCGGGGTGGTGAACGCCGGCGTGAACCCACGAACCTGGCGGACCTGATTCAGGGTGTCCTGGACATGGTGCAGCATCTCCAGAATTGCAAGGGTAAACAGATTTACTTCGAGCCGGCCGAGCCGCTCGTGGCCTGGGTCAATGCCCAGGAGATCAAATCGGTCGTCCTCAACCTGGTCGTCAATGCCCTGGACAGCATGGACGACGGTGGGGCGCTGACGATCACGTTGGCCCCGAGTGACGAGAGAGCGGAGATCACCTTCAGCGATACCGGATGTGGTATGACGCCTGAGATCCTGGAGAACATCTTCGAGCCGTT
>JBGQLF010000796.1:0-5668 GCA_041499985.1 Gemmataceae bacterium | reverse complement strand
CCGTGCCGGCATCCCAGACCCTCAGGGTCCGATCGCCACTGGCGCTGGCCAGCCGTGTGCCATCGGGGCTGAAAGCCACACTGCTGACCGAACCGGCATGCCCTTGAAGGGTGAGGATTGCCTGGCCCGTGTGTGTATCCCACACTTTCAGCGTCTGATCCGCACTACCGCTGATCAGCCGTGTGCCATCGGGACTGAAGGCCACGCTCCAGAGGGGACCTGAATGGCCCTTGAGCGTGAGCATCTCCTCGCCGGTGCCGGCATTCCACACTTTCAGGGTCTGATCGGCACTGGCGCTGACCAGGCGCGTGCCATCGGGGCTGAAGGCCACGCTGCTGACCGGCTCGGAATGTCCCTGGAGGGTGAGCACCGCCCGGTTGGTGCGCGTATCCCACACTTTCAGGGTCTGATCGGCACTGGCGCTGACCAGGCGCGTGCCATCGGGGCTGAAGGCCACGCTCCAGATCGGATCGCTATGCCCCTGAAGGGTAAGGCTCGTCTGGCCGGTACGCGCATCCCAGACCTTTAGTGTCCGATCCCCGCTGCCGCTGACCAGGCGCGTGCCATCGGGGCTGAAGGCCACACTCCAGATCGGATCGCTATGCCCCTTGAGGAGGAGGATCGCCTGCCCGGTACGCGCATCCCACACTCGCACGGTCCGATCGGCACTGCCGCTGACCAGCCGCGTGCCATCGGGACTGAAACTCACGCTGTTCAATTCGCTGGTATGCCCCTGGAGGGTGCGGACCGCCTGGCCGGTGCTGGCATCCCATACCTTTAGGCTCTGGTCCGCACTGCCGCTGACCAGCCGCGTGCCATCCGGACTGAAGCCCACGCTGCTGACCGTGCTGGTATGCCCCTCGAAGGTGCGGACCGCCTGGCCGCTACTCGCATCCCAGACCTTCAGGGTCCGATCCGCACTGCCGCTGAGCAGCCGCATCCCATCGGGGCTGAAGGCGACGCTGGTAATCAACTGGGAATGCCCCTGGAGGGTGCGGACCGCTTGGCCAGTAGTCGCGTCCCACACCTTCAAGGTCTGATCGGCACTGCCGCTGACCAGCTGCTTCCCGTCCGGGCTGAAGGCGACGCTGGTGATCAGGTGGGAATGTCCCTGGAAGGTGCGGAGCTGCTGGCCGGTGTTGGCATCCCACACTTTCAGCGTCTGATCCCCACTGCCGCTGACTACCCGCTTGCCATCGGGGCTGAAGGCCACGCTGTAAACCGGCTTGGAATGTCCACGGAGAGTGAGGATGGCCTCAGCGCTGCGCGTATCCCACACCTTTAGGGTTTCATCCCCACTGCCGCTGACTACTCGCTTGCCATCGGGGCTGAAGGCCACGCTCGTGACCGGGAAGGAATGCCCATAGAAGGTGCTTTGATTACTCTCAAAGAGACGGCGCAGATAAGCATGCTCCCAACCACGGAAGTCCCAGCGGCAGGCATCGAGCAGATCCCGAGCGTGTGCGACGTTGTTCTCCTCCCATTCCCGCTGCGCCAGCATGACCTGCCCCGCATAGGCCAACCACTCCGACCGTAGGAGTTGTCTTTCCGCCTCGTGACGGGCGGTTTGGGCCTCCTGTTCTCGCTCCAAGGCGCGTTGCTCCTGCGCCAGGGCGACACGTGCCTGATTCCGCTGTTGGAGAGCGAAAAAAGTGGCCACGAGGGTGCCCAGGACCAAGGTGATCAGGGCCGCCGTGAGCAACCCTGCCCGTCGGGGATTGCGCCTCCACCAGTCAACCGCTGGTTCTTCGGCCTGCGCTCGTGCTGCCCAGGACCCAGTCTGGCCCTCATCCACGGACATGTTCAGCACCCGCATGGGACAGGGTTGGGAAAGGTCACACCACCCTCCTACGTCGTCACCGACTTCGGTGTTGCGATCCTGTCTAGTGTGCGCAAGAGTCAGCCGTGAATCCAGGACCAATTCAGGAAAAGCGGCTTGAAATCGGCCTACTTCCGGGACATAAAGGTAAACAACGCAACCTGCCCGGGGACCAACCACACTGGCCGCGTGATCTTTCTGAGGGATGCGCACCTTGGCCGAACTCCAACCCGTGAGACCGTCCCAGAGATTCGTGCCGCGCTGGTTGCTCGTTGCGCTTTTGCTGGGTGCTCTGTTGAGCCTCGGGCTGGCCGCAGGCTGGTGGAGTGGCTGGCGGGGACGGGTGGTGTCGTCGAGCGACGAGGCACTCGCAGGGTCGTCCCTGGAAGACCCTCGCTGGACTTTCCCCACGCCTTACGGCAATGTCCGCCCAGAGGTCCAGTACGTCGGTGCTGAAGCCTGCGTCCACTGCCACCCGCGCCAGGCGCAAACCTATCGCGAGCATCCTATGGGTCGCTCCCTGGCACCCATCCAAAGTGCGGTGCCAGTGGAACGCTACGACGAAACGGCGCGGAATCCGTTCGACGCCCTCGGATTCCGCTATCAGATAGAGCGCCGGGACAACCAGGTCGTGCACCACGAGGCGGTGCTCGATGCGCAGGGACACGTCGTCACCGCGATGGAGGCCGAAGTGCAGTATGCCGTCGGCTCGAACCGGCGGGGGCGAAGTTACTTAATCAACCGCGACGGGCGCCTCTTTGAGTCGCCGATCACCTGGTATCCTCTGAAGGCGATCTGGGATCTCTCGCCAAGTTATGCCCAGCGAAACCGCCATTTCGCCCGAACCATCGCTGCCGAGTGTCTTTTTTGCCACAGCAACCGAGCCCTGGAAGTCGAATACACGCTCAATGGTTATCGGCCGCCGATTTTTGAGGGTTATGCCATTGGCTGTGAGCGCTGCCATGGCCCCGGTGAGCTGCACGTCCGCCGGCACGAGCAGGCCCAAGACTACGAGGGACGGGATGAGACCATCGTGAACCCGCGCCATCTGGCCCCCGAGTTGCGTGAAGCGGTCTGCCAGCAATGCCACCTTCAGGGACAGTACCGTGTTCAGCGCTATGGCCGGCACACCTATGATTTCCGCCCGGGATTGCCCTTGCACCTGTTCTGGTCCATCTTTGTTCGGGCACGCTCCTCGGAGGAGGCGATGAAGTTCGTTGGGCAGGTTGAACAGCTGGCCGTCAGCCGTTGCTTCCAAGCCAGCCGGGGCAGCCTGGGATGCATCTCCTGCCATGACCCGCATCAATTGCCCCCCCAGGAACAGCGCGTGTCCTACTATCGGACGCGTTGCTTGAGCTGTCATGCCGACAAGGGATGCAGTTTACCGCCCAGCACGCGGCGGCAGCAGAGCCAAGACGATAGCTGTATCGCCTGCCACATGCCGGCGCGGGACGCTGAGGTCACCCACACCTCGATTACCGATCACCGCATTTTGCGGAAATCGGCATCCGAGACAAAGCCGCCTGCTCTGCCGCCCGGCGAGATCGGACTCGTCCATTTCCATCAGGACTTGCTCCATCCGAACGATCCGGGTGTGTTGCGTGATCTGGCCGTGGCGCTGATGGATCGTGTCGACCGGTATGCGCCGCCGATTCAGGAAAAGCTGGGAGCACAGGTTCTGCCGTGGCTGGAGTCGACCCTGCCGGCCCACCCGGACGATCTCGAGGGCTGGCATGCCAAGGCCACGGCCCTCTGGGCCCTGGGCCGGCTGCCGGAAGCGAGCGCTACTTTTGACACGGTCTTGGCCAAGGCGCCCCGGCGCGAAACGACGCTGTACGCGGCCGCGTTGGTGGCGATGCAGTTGGGACAACTCGCAGCCGCTGGTAGTTACTGGGAGCGCGCCCTGGAGGTGAATCCGTATCGCTATGAATTGCACCATGGCCTGGCGCGGCAGCTCGCTCAGACGCGCGCTTGGGGTCCAGCGGCGCAGGCGTGTCAGCGCGCCCTCCAGCTGAATACGGCGGATCTTGAAGTGCGCAAACTTCTCGTGGGCTGCTACGCCGAACTCGGGGAAGAAGAACGCGCGCGGGCGGAGTTCGAACGCCTGCTGGCGATGAATCCTCCCGACGCGGACATGCTGCGGCGCTGGTTTCAGGAGCGCGCCAAGAGAGGTCCGACCCGCTAGCATCCAATGGTTTGTCGCCGGGTTTTCGTTAACAAGCGTCTGCGACCTGAGCCCGACTGAGCCCGACGCGCCAGCGAGGGATTCGCTCGCCCCTCGCTGGCGCGTCGGGCTCAGGTCGCATCTGGACCGTTTGACAGGAACAAGACTGCTTTTGGTTTCTTTCGTGTTTTTCCAATTACTGCGATTTCAGATCGAAGTTCGCCTGATCGGTGCCACTGGCGGGAACCTCGTAAACGAGCTCGGTTTTCTTATTGTACTTCTCCGGGACCGGATCCTTGGGGAGCTTCCTACTGCCGCCCGTGTCCCGATCCGCGTTGGTCGCCGCCTGGTCGGGGAGCACGCCCGAGATGTAAACCCGGCACTTGCCAACCACGGTGCCTGGGGTCTGGGGATCGAAGGCGAGCTTGTACCGGCCCTCGGCGTCGGTTGGGCCCCACGCGGTCGGTCCCGGAGCCTGGTTTTCCTGGGTGGCCATCGGCACAAACGTGACCGAAGCCTTGCTGAGAGGCTTGTTGTCCAGGGTCACGCGTCCTGATACCTGGGCCACGCTGTACGGCTTGCTATTGCAGCCGCACAAGGGGGTGAGTGCGAGGAGAACGAAAAGGTGCAGCCGCATCGAGAAATCCCATACTTTCGAGGGTACAGGGACGCCGGAAGCGAGAAGCGGTTCTCGCACCGGCGTCCCGTGCTGGTCGAAAAACATCGTGCCGGGCCGTGTCACGGGGCCACCACCACTTCCCCATTGGAGATCGTAGCCATGGCAGCCAGCTGCAACATGTCCACGTTATTACTGATCGCGCGCACCGAGCCGTCAGCCAGGCAGAAGTTGACGACACCGGGGTGGAAACTGCCCCAGGAACGCTTGCAGGGGCAGCCGGTGGGCCCGCCGATCGCCATGCACTTGGTATAATCGGTGCCGATGATCCGCGACTGCGGCGGCAGCACCACGGCCGACGAGTTGTACGAGGTGTACGTGTACGCCCAGAAGGTCGTGCGGTTGGTCGTCGTGGTCGTGGTGTATTCGCCGACGACGATGGTGTTGGAGGTTCCGTCGGTGATGCTGGAGATTTTTTCAGGGCTGCCGTAGGGTAGCGGGCCGCTGACAGCACCCACCGTTCCCCAGGGCGTAGCCATACTCTTCGAAGGATAGGAACCGGTAAACTTGATCGCCTGGTTGGGATCGAAAATGCTGTGCAGCACGCCGCGCTGATTCCGCGGGTAGATGCGCCCGCATTCGGCATCGAACCAATCGACACCATCCGTCACGCCTTGCACGGCTCGGTAGGAACCGGTGGCCCACTGCCAGCCGAGGGCGTTGCCCTGGCCGCTCGCCGGCACCATCAGCTGGTTGATGTTGGGGTCCGAAGGGCAGTTGTACGTCTTGACGAATTGGCGCACCACCGAGAAGGGACGCTTGGGGTCGGCGTTTCCTTCGTTCGGGATGGTGAAGTCGTATTGCTTGTACAGGTTGTCCTGCTCGATATACGGCAAGAGATAAATGGTCCAGGTCGGCCCGCTCGGGGTGCTACAGCACGTACCATTGGTCACGCCGCCGGGCGGAAAGCTACTGTTCGTATCGTGATAGTTGTGCAAGGCCAGACCGATCTGCTTCAGGTTGTTGGTGCAGCTCATGCGGTTGGCGGCTTCGCGGATCTTCTGGACTG
>JBGQLF010000795.1:0-5671 GCA_041499985.1 Gemmataceae bacterium | reverse complement strand
TCCTCTCGACCGCAGCTCGACTCCGGAGTTACACATCGGCATGGTCCTGGGGAAATGCCTGCTTACCGAGCAGTTAGGACAGGGCAGCACGGGGGTGGTTTTCCGGGGTTTGCATCAGACTCTGAATATCCCGGTGGCCGTGAAAGTCTTGCGGCCTACCACGTCGCACCACGATCGCCAGATCTATCACAATCTCAAGTTGGAAGCCCGGCTTCTGGCCCAGCTGAACCATCCGCACATCGTTCGCATCTGGGACTTCGAGGACGACCCGGATCGCCCCTACCTGGTCCTGGAATATGTCGAAGGCCTGAACCTGGAGCAATTGATCCGGCAGTGCGGCCGTTTGCGCTTGGATCGAGCCGTGCAGATTAGTTCCCAGGTAGCGAATGGCCTTGGGGCGGCCTGGAAAATCGGTGTGATCCATCGGGACGTCAAGCCGGGGAACATCCTGCTGGACAAGGAGGGCGATGCGAAGCTCGCTGACTTGGGGCAAGCGCTGGTGGCTCGCCAGCAACTCTGGGAGCAAGTGGGTCGTTCGAGCGCCGAAGCGGGTCGGATCACGGGAACTCCCGCTTACATGGCGCCCGAACAGTTCCTCAGTTCCTCGCCGGTCGATTACCGATCCGACATCTACGCACTGGGAGCGTCGCTCTACCATATGGTGACCGGACGGGTTCCGTTCCTGGCGCGTTCGTACCAGGAGTTGCTCTGCAAACACGCCAAGGAACAACCGGTGCCGGCGCATCAACTGGTGCCCGAGCTGGGTGCGGCGGTCACGGATCTCCTCCATATCATGATGGCCAAAGATCCGAATGATCGTTACCAGAGCTATGACGAGGTAACCAAGGCGCTGGCCCGTCTGTCCTCCCCGGAAGCAGCGCCGCCGCTCGCCGCTCCCGCCTCGCTGCCCGCGCTGAGCGCCGTGGCGTCCTTGCCGGCCACAGCGCACGATCCGGAAGGGTCCTCGGCGCAATCCGCTCCCTCGATGCAGGAGGTACTGACCGCGATCAAGGCGGGTGAAAAGGGGTGGGCCCTGGCGCTCCTGCGTGCCATCACCAAGCTCGAGCCGCGCAATGAAGCGGCCTGGCTGCGCTTGGCATCGGTGGCCGAGGCGCCCTTGGAAGTGCTGGCCGCTTTGCAGCGGGTGCTGGAGATCAATCCCGGCAATGAAGCGGCGCGGGCGTGGATCAACAAGGCTCGCTTGCGCTCCGGGATCGCCGAGGCCAAAGCCGGCAACAAGGAGGCGGCGCGGGCCTACTTGACGCAGGTTCTCCGCAAAGACCCGGGCAAAGAATCGGCCTGGTTGTGGCTGGCCACCGTGGCGCGCTCGCGGGAAGAGGCCATCGCCTGTTTGGAGCGTGTCTTGAAGATCAATCCCAGCAACCAGCAAGCGCGTAAGGACATCGCCTGGCACCGGTCGAAGTTGGCCTCCAAGCCGCCACGCTGGGAATGTGCTCTTTGTCAGGCGAAAGCGACCAAAGCGCATGACCAATGTCCGATGTGCCACGCCATCCTCACCTTGGCCGATGTCGAGGGGATCCTGAACAATAGCGCGGTGGATCGCGAGACCTTGCACGACGCCATTGCACGCTTCCAGAGCTGCCTGGTGCAGGGTGTCGATTTTGCCACGCATTACCATCTTGGATTGGCTTACTTGAATGCGAAGCAAGTCCCCGAAGCCCTCGAGCAGTTCGAGCAGGCCAGTAGGCTGCGTCCCGAAGACCGCCTGCTCCGCGCCCAGATAGACTTCCTCGTGCAGCACACCACGACGATCCTTACCGCTCGACAACCCGACCTATCGGAACAGCCCAGGTAGCGGCTCCGCGTAGTGAGCGCCGCGCGTCTGACCGTTTGCAAGTCTGTCTCCGCCCCGTTCCTATCGGCATGTGGCCCGGGATTTCCGGCTGACCGATGTGTAGGGCGAGGTGATTCGCGGTATCCTGGTGTAAGGACAACCGACGTGTTGTTTAACGTAGCCACAAGCGTCCTCGCTTGTGGGCTGGTCCAGTCCACAAGCGAGGACGCTTGTGGCTACGATCAGCCAACAGGTGCCTTGCTCCTGCACTAGCGTGAGACCACAGCAGAAGCGGTGACGGTTAACAAGGATGTGTACTCCACGAACACACACCCGCGCGGAAACACGACGATGACGCCGAAAGTACGGATGGCCAAGCCGGCCCGAACCGAAAGGCGCGGGTTTGCTCTTCGAGGCGGTCTCCTTACCGCGTTATTCTTCAGCGTCATTCTGGCCATTGCTTGGAGATTCTGGCAGCCGTTTGCTCCCTCCTCATCGTTGCGGAACGAGAGCGAACGCAACACAGCTCTCTTGGCCGCGATCCGTGAAGGCGACCAGGCAAGCGTCCGCAGTCTGCTCGACCAGGGTGCAGACGTCAACGCGCGCCACGATCTCGGCGATACCGCCTTGCAGCAAGCCGCCCTCAATGCGGATAGGGAGATGATGCGACTCCTGATCCAGCGCGGCGCCGACGTCAACGCCGGGGGCCCGCAGGGCGACTCTGTCTTGTTGCGCGCCGTGCACGACCCGGCCAAGGTCAAGCTGTTGCTCGACCACGGTGCGCGCGTCGACAATCGGGCGATGCTTCTCGCCGCCACACTTCCAGGTTCCCGTCCGACGCTCGAGCTGTTGCTCCAGGGCGGCGGCAACGTCAACGCCGACGTGGGAGGGGTCACCGCGCTTATGTGCGCTGCCTTCGGTGGCGACCTGGAGGCGGTTCGCTTCCTCCTCGAGCATGGCGCCGAGGTGAGAGCCCGCACGGCAGCGGGGCTTACGCCCCTGCTCGAGGCAGCGCTGTCGGGCAACGCGGAGATCGTTCAGGTGTTGTTGGACCAAGGCGCAGATGCGAATGCACGCTACGAACTACCCCATTCGAATGGTCATTTCCTGACTCCCGTGCTCGCCGCTGTCTTGCAGGGTCACGCCGCGTGCCTCCAGCCACTCCTCGACCGAGGGGCGGACGTCAACGTCCAGGGCGGTCCCTTCGAACGCACCGCGTTGCTCTGCGCTGCCACGGCCGGAAGTGAAGAGATCGTGCGGCTCTTGCTCGCCCATGGGGCCAACGTCCAGGCGGTCGATTGGCAGGGCGATGCCCCGTTAGCTTGGGCCCGGCGGCGCGGCGAGACTCGCATCGTGCAGCTGCTTCGCCAGGCAGGTGCCCGCGGGCAGGAACAGGATGCAGACCGAAAGAGGAAGGAGGAGACGGAACCGACCGAACTGCCTTCTCCCTTCACCCTTCTTCCTTCACCGGTTTTTGCGGCGGTGACAAGAAGCTTGCCCTTATTGCAACAAAGCGGCATGAGATTCACGAGCCGGGTCGGCTGCGTCTCCTGTCATCACCAGTCCTTGCTGGCACGGACCACCAGCTTGGTCCGCGCGCAGGGTTTTCAAGTGGACGAAAGGATTGCGGCCCAGGAGCGGGCCCACGTCCTTGCCTACCTCAGCGCCAAGAGCGAGATCGTTCTCGGACAGGGCCTCGATCCTCTTCTGGCCCCCTGGACCCTGTGGAGTTTGGAGGCGCAGGGGCAGCAGCCGAGTCCCGTGACGGACGCCCTGGTCCATTATCTGGTCCTCCAGCAGAGCAAGGACGGGAGCTGGAAGACGCGGGTTTACCGGCCGCCGTCTGACGCGAGCCACTTCACGTTTACCGCGCTGGCACTCCGCGGCCTTCAACGGTATGCCCCCGAGGGACGCCGCGCAGAAATCCAAACGCGGATTGCCCGGGCGCGCGCTTGGCTCCGGGACACGACCGCCCTGGAAACGGAGGACAAGGCCTGGCGTCTACTGGGTCTGCACTGGGCGGAGGCGGACGCGGAATCCATTCGGGAGGCAGTCGGGCTCTTGCTGCGCGAACAGCGCGGCGACGGTGGCTGGGCCCAGCTCCCAAGCCTGCCGAGCGATGCGTACGCCACAGGTGAAGTGTTGTATGCCCTCCACAGGGCGGGCAAAACCCCCGTGAGCCACCCGACTTATCAGCGGGGGGTCGCCTTCTTGCTGCGGACGCAGCTCGCGGACGGCTCCTGGTTCGTGCCGACGCGCAGCTTCCCGCTGCTCGAGTACTTCAACAGCGGCTTTCCGCACGGTCGATCGCAGTTCATTTCCGAGGCGGCAACGTGCTGGGCGACCATGGCCCTGGCGCTCACGGTCCCCGGCGCGGGATAGCCTTTCCGCGCTGGTGCGTCGAGCTCGTCGCGCGCACGAGTTGACACTCCCAGTTTTGTGACCCAAGTTAGTCTTGGAGACGATTTGCACCGGTTGCCGTGCCCGTCCTTGCGACTGCTCGAAGTCGCTGAATCCAACCGCGTGCTCCCCTATCGCGCGCGGTTGGCGGCTGGATGCGGAAGTACTGTCCGCGCTTAACTTCCTTACTCAAAGAAGGACGTCGCAGTCATGGTGACGACCGACCTCGGAGCCTGTGATTGGTTTGTCTGGGACCTGCGCCGTAGCAATCTCATCGACCGCGGCCAACTGGACCAGGTGATCGGGGAATTCCTCGAGAAGAATCCCCGCGCCGAACCGCCAGGCCTGGCGGAGTACTTGGTGCACCAGGGGATTCTGACGCAGTTTCAGGCCGACCGCCTCTTGCAAGGCAAGACGCAAGGCTTCGTGCTCGGGCCTTACACCCTGATGGACGCTCTCGGTTCGGGCAGCATGGGGACGGTCTACAAGGCTCAGTCGAAGAACGACAACCGCTCGTACGCGGTCAAGGTACTGCCGCGACGCAGCATGTGGAACGTGCGCATTGCCCGGCGCAAAGTGCGGGCCTTTGAACAGTGCCGGCACCCGGCGGTCGTGCCCTTCGTCGATGTGGGCACCTCGGGCGGCATGCACTATCTCACCTGGCCTCTGGTCGAAGGCGAGACGCTAGACAAAGTCGTAGAGCGCGAAGGTAAGCTCAATCCGAATCTGGCCGCCTTTTATACTCAGCAGGTGGCCGAGGCGCTGGATGTGTGCCACCAGCAGGACCTCATCCACGGGCTGCTCAAACCTTCCAATCTGATGATCAGCCTCGATCATCAGCTGCACGTGCTCGACTTCGGCATCGGCTGTCTGCTGGCGGAGACAGAAGGGGAATCGCTGGTGGATACGATGTCCACTGCCAACGCCGTGGCCAGCGGCCTGGATTGTGCCAGTCCCGAGAGCATCATGGATCCGACCAACCTGACGCCGGCCGGCGACCAATACAGCTTGGGCTGCGTGCTCTATTACTGCTTGACCGGCAACTATCCCTTCCCGGATGGCTCGGCGGCTGAGAAGATGATGGCCCATCAGCTGAAACAACCGGTGCCCGTGCGTGAATTGAACCCGGAGGTGCCGGAGGCGTTGGCCGCGGTGGTGGAACGGCTGATGCAGAAGGCGCCCGAGAGCCGATTCGGCAATGCGGCGGAAGTCGTGGAGGCGATCCGTCCCCTGGCGCTGACACCAGGCTCTGTCTCCCTCTCTCGGTCACGGACGGCCGCGACGGCAGCAGGACGCGCCGCAGCCCAGGCCGAGGCGGCGCGGGCGGTGCCGACCCCTTCGACTTCCCTGAGCGATACGCCGTGTCCAACGCCGCGCTCGAGTGGCGAGGCGGGTTCCCGCACCGCTGCCCTCCCCCGTGCCCTGCCGACGCGGCAATCCTTGCAGCAGCCGGCTGCCTCCAGGCAACCAGCGGGG
>JBGQLF010000794.1:0-5678 GCA_041499985.1 Gemmataceae bacterium | reverse complement strand
GGTTGTCCCGGCGCCTGATCGCCGCGCCAGGTATACTCGTTCCAGTCGCGGGCGCCGCGGGCCTTCTCGGGAGGCACGCCCCGCACATGATGATCGAGCAGTCCGAGCAGGTTGGCCAAGCGGTAGATGCCGAACTTGCCGATCACGCCGTGGATGGGCAGATTCGAGCCCACCTTGATGGTGCGTGTGCCCGCTCCCTGGACCTGATCGATCATCACCTCGTCGTAGCCGTCCCTGGTCAGGCGGGCCCGACCCGGATCGCCGCTATAGGTCCGCGCAATCGCTTCCAGGCCGGCCGCCAGGTACTTGTAGGCATTGTCCCACGAGACGCGCACGAAGGTGTCGTTGCCGCGGTCGTCGAAGCGGTATTGCTGGCGCAGCTCAGGCTTGTCGGAGAGCGCCGGGAAGCCAGCATCGGCCCATTCCTTCCAGCCCTTGCGCAGCACCGGTCCTTTCAAGCGATAGGGACCGTACACGCGCCGCTGCATCGTGTAGCCCTTCGGACAGCCGCGCGGGTTCCACGCCTTGGTCGCCTTGTTGCCGTACAGATCACCACACTGATCGTGGTCGTAATTCTGCTCGCTGCGCAGGATGATGCCGTTGCGCACGAACGCCCGCAGCCGGCACATATGCGTGTCGTTGGGAGCGCACACCCAGGTGAAGGTCGAATCGTAGCGATATTGATCGCGATAGATCTGCTCCCAGCCCCGCGCCGGATAAACGCCCAGCGGATTCGCGACGTTGACCACATCGAAGGCCCAGAGCTTTGGCGCCAACAGGCGGCTGCTGCCCATCGCTAAGGCGGATTTCAGAAAATCACGTCGATTCATGGTCGCGCTCCCGTCCAGAACAAATCTTCTCAACCCTGGTCCTCGAGGACCGAATCTGGATTTCTATTCCACCTGCAAATCGTGCCAGATCGAGATGAGCTTTTGACCGTTGCGGTCGCCCGCCGCTCCGTTCCAGAGGGCGAAGGCGATGGAGAGCTTGTCTCCCGGAGCGAGCGGGACGCCGGCGTCAGCCTTCACTCCGAGCGGGCGTCGCAATACCACCGTCCAGCGGTTGTCCTTCCACAGCCCTTTCGCGCTGACCACCTGCGAAATCCGCGGGCGCATGGTCGAGGTACCGAACCCCTTTGCCTGGAGACTGCTGGCCGTGAAGGTCCGCGTTGGGTCCGCCCGCAAGTTGCCGGCCGCTCGGGCCGTGATGAAGTCACGCGGTTGGCGCTCGGTGGCATGGGGGCGGGGGCCATCGCCCGCCTGCTCAAACGGATACAGATCGACGGCCATGTGGGGATACACCGTATCCACATCGGCGTAGCTCTCGGCACCCGCTTGCCAGCCGGCACGCCACAGCCAGACATCCACCGCCTTGTCCGTGGCGCCCATACCCAGGAACGGCTCTGGAGTGCCCTTGAACAGCTGTAGCGCCGCCATGTCCTCGAAATCCTGTGGGCGCACCACACGGTCGTCGCGGGTGTCGTCCTGCCACGTCAGGCGGACCGCCAGTGTCTGGCCATCGTGTAGCGCCGCCACCTGCAACTCCGGCTCCGTGTACTGGCGCCACCACAGGGGACTCACCACAACGGGAACTGTCTGCGCGGCTTGCCAGTCCGCGTCCGAAATATCACCAGTAAGTGATCCCGGAACGCGCTTGGCGGCCAGCTGGGTGCGCCTGTGTTCGACCTTGGCCTGAACGGCTGGACCCGATAGCGAGAGCACAAAGTTGATCAAGTCGCCCACTTCGTTCGGCTGGAGCTTCGGCGAAGCCGGCATGGGCGTACCGGGCATCCCCAGTACGATGCGGGCGTACAGCTGCTGGGGATCACGGCCTCCCTTGAAGATGCCGTGCGTGAAGTCCCGAGGCCGGATCGGCATGCCCAGGTCGTCGCGCTGGTCCTGGACGCCGTCACCCTTGCCGGTTGGTCCATGACAGGCCACACATTGCACCGTGTAAAGCTGCTGGCCGCGGGCAACGGACTCCGAGCTGGAGGGGGACAGCGTGGAAGGCATCTCGAGGGCGGGGCCCGCCTGGAGCAACTGCTCCACTTCCTGCGTCAGTTCCGCCACATCGACACTCTCCCCGCGCGAGGCGGCTTCCTGCTGCTGGCGTTCTACGTGGGACGTCAGGTTCAAATGCCGCACGTAGGCGACCAGGGCCTGTCGTTCGCTTTCGCCCAGATGGGCGAAGGGGAACATGGCTGAGCCGGGCATGCCGCGGCTGATGACGTGCAACAAATCCTGATCGGATGGCCGGAGGCTGGCCGCGGTGACGACGCGGAACCGGCCCTCCCGGAAATTCCGCGGCTTGGGATAGAGGAAACGCGCGGCCGGTCCATCGCCCCCACCTTGGTCGCCATGGCACTGCGTGCAGTAGTTTCCATAGAGTCGTTGGCCAACAGCGAGTTGGGTTTCCTCGATCAGAACTCCGGCTCGGGTCTCTGGCGAGGGGACGGCCGGCTTGCGGGAAAACCAGAGGAGACTACCGGCGACCACCAAGAGCAAGCTGCCGAAGAGCAACAGACCACCGGTCACCCGCCGGTTCCCGCCCCGGAACGGAGAAGCCCGTGTCGAGTCCATCGATCGTCTCCTGTCCTACTTGCCTGGTGTCCTCCGATTCTTCAACCTGTTTGATTCACCCATCACGCAAGTGCCATGCCAGTTAGGGACCAGAGGCGAGCGCAGCGATTTCCCGATGCATTTCCCTCTGAAAATGGCATGGAGGACAGAGCTTCGCGTCAGACGAGAGTTGATTAATGTATCAGCTCCGCACATCTGGGCCTTGTGCAGTGTGCGGAGCCGCACGTATCAGAACCGGCCCGATCTTTCAGGGAGCGCCGCCTGACCTCCCGCCGACGTGGCAGAGAGGCTCGACCCCAGTCGGATGAAAGAGTCGGTAGGTTTTGTACCCGCCGCCCACGTTGGCCGCGGCGAACCCCGCCTGCCGCAGAATCCGGGTCGCCAAGTAGCCCCGCTGTCCCACCTGGCAATAGACGGCGATCTCTCGGTTACGAGGGAGTTCGCCCAGGCGAGCACGGAGCTCATCCACCGGCAGATTCACGGCTTGGGGGATATGCCCAGCGGCGAATTCCTGGGGCGTGCGCACGTCCACCAGGAAGAAAGGCGGGGTGGGCCGCACGGCCAGTACTGCCTCCACATCCACCTGCGGGTGTTCGCCACGCAACAGCCCGCTCGCTACGAAGCCCACCATGTTGATCGGGTCTTTGGCTGAACCGTATTGTGGCGAATAGGCGAGTTCCATCTCCTCCAGGTCGAAGACCGTCATGCCTGCCTGGATCGCCACGGCCAGCACGTCGATCCGCTTATCCACCCCGGCCCCGCCCACCGCCTGGGCACCCAGCACACGGCCCGTCTGGGAATCGAAGAGGAGCTTCAAGGTCATGGCCTCGGCACCAGGGTAGTAGCCGGCGTGATGCGTGGGGTGAACGTACACCTTTCGGTAGGGGCGGCTGGTCCGCCGCAGAACCTTCTCCGATGCTCCGGTCATCGCCGCCGTCCGCTCGAAGACCCGCACGATGGCTGTTCCTTGCGTTCCCCGGTAGCGGGACGCACGGCCGAAGACGTGATCGGCGGCGATGCGGCCCTGGCGGTTGGCGGGCCCGGCCAGCGGCACTTGCGTCGCTTCTCCTGTCACGAAGTCCTTGACCGCAATGGCGTCTCCGACCGCATAGATGTCCGGGTCGCTGGTCTGGAGATGCTCGTTGACCCGGATGCCGCCACGAGGCCCAATCTCCAGGCCCGCTTCAACTGCCAATTGGTTCTCCGGGCGTACGCCCACGCCCAGGAGGACCAGTTGAGCCGGTAAGCGCAGCCCCGACTTTAGCCGCACGATGAGTCCATCCGGGGCTTGCTCGAACGCCTCGGCGGATTGACCGAGCAGTAACGACACACCCTGGGCTGCCAGGTGTTCGGCAATGGGGGTGGTCATCTCCTTGTCGAACGGCGGCAGCACTTGGTCCTGCAACTCGACCACGGTGGTTGTGACGCTGCGGTGCACAAGGTTTTCGACCAGTTCGAGGCCGATGAAGCCTGCGCCCACCACCACCACCTGCCTCACCCCTTGGTCCAGCCTCTCCTTGATGCGGTCCATGTCCTGCATGTTCCGCAGCGTGAAGACTCCAGGCAGATGGATGCCGGGGATCGGCGGCCGCAGCGGCGCCGCCCCCGGTGCGAGGATCAGCTTATCGTAGGATTCTTCGTACAGCCGGTCCGATACGAGGTCACGGACCCGCACCTTCTTCGCCACCCGGTCAATGGCCTCGACCGACGTACGCACCCGCACGTCCAGGTTAAAGCGGGACCGCAACCGTTCCGGCGTTGCGACCAGGAGCTTGTCCCGTTCGGGAATCGCGCCGCCGATGTAGTATGGGAGGCCACAGTTGGCGAACGACACGTCCGGCCCCCGCTCGAACAAGACGATGTGGGCGTCTTCGGACAGACGACGGGCACGGGCCGCTGCGGAAGCACCACCTGCCACACCGCCGACGATGAGCAGTTTCATGACTCGACCTCCTTACGTAGCACGCGGGGGATCAGCGCACCGGGCAACCACTGGCAGTTTCCTGGACCCGGTTCCAGGGCATCCGGGTCAGCAGCCAGCCCATCCCGCAGGTGTCCGTGATACCGGCGTAGAGCAGTCCGGCCCCGACAAAGGCCGCCAGAGCCATGCCGGCAGGATGAACCAGCCAGCCGAGCAGAGCACCCAGCAGCACCAAGGACCCCGCCCCCATGCGGACCTGCCGCTCCAGCGCGATCGTTTTCTTGCCCCGGACGACGGGCAGACCACATTCGACCCAGGCCAGCGTGCCGCCCTCGACGTTGACGACGTTGGTGTAGCCGGCCTGGAGGAACTTCTCACACGCCTGACGGCCCCGGCTCCCGGAGCGGCAGATGATGTAGAGCGGCTCGGCGTGGGAGCCGTTGCGGGCCTGCATCACCGTCATGGGGTCGAGTTGGTCCAGGGGCACGTTACGGGCGTTGGCGGCGTGCAACTCCCGGTACTCCACCGGCGTGCGCACATCGAGAAGGTCGATCTTCCCGTCGCCCTTGCAAAGCTCCGCCAGGCCCCGCGGTGAAATGGTCGGAACGCTCATGGCGATCTCCTTTCGTCGCTTGCGTCTTGGTCGGTGTGATCACCAACCTGGTTTGAATTCTTCGGTGCAGCCGCACTTACCGGGGCCGAACTCGGCCCGCAGGTTCCGTTCATTCAGGTCTTCACCCCCAGGCGCGGCAGCACCCACGCTTGCAGAATGACCCACACCACGAGGATGCCCAAGGCAATGAGGAGTTCCATCGTCTGGCCTCCCTTCTTAGTTTGTTCCCGAGGACAGTTGCCTGGCTGCCTCATTAGTTGAACACTCACGATATTACGACATATTTGCGCCAAAAAGAATCAACCGCCGCCAAAACGCCCCTCGATACAGGCCATGAGGCTTGCCAGGTGCGGTTCCGCGATCTGGTAGTACGCCTTGCGTCCCTCCTTCTCGCCACGGAGCAGGCCGCACCGCTGCATGAGCCGCAGATGTTCGGAGGCCATGTGGCTGGGGATGCCGCACGCCTCGGCCAGTTCCCCGTCCGTGTAGCGGCCCCGCAGGAGCTTCTGGACCATCCGCAGGCGATGGGATGAGCCAGCGTCTTGAGGCATTCTGCCGCTTGCTC
>JBGQLF010000793.1:0-5691 GCA_041499985.1 Gemmataceae bacterium | reverse complement strand
GCAGCAGGCCGCAGCGCAGCAGCGGGTTCTCCAAGCGCAAGCCGCGCGGCTTGCCGGCCTCCGGGCCGAGGCGGTCGCGTTCCTGGGGGTCGATCTCCTGGTCGGGCAGGAAGTAACCGTGCGTACTCAGCACTACCACCTTGGGGTTGCGTGCCGCTTGGAAGACGCCCACGGTGGCCTCCTTGTCCGTGAGCACCCGCGGCGCGGCGCCGGCGTACTGGCGGAGCTTCGCCGTGATGGCCGCGGCCTCGGCGGCCGTGGCCGGCAATCGCTTGATGCCCCCCAGCCGCAGCGCCTGCGACAGGCCCCGCGACTCCGCCGGTGCTTCCTGCTCGCGCAGCAGGCGGCGCGTCGCCCGGGCCACCTGGTCCAGACCCAGATCGAAGTCCGGATCAGCCAGCACCAGCGGCGCCGTCAACGTCACTTTAGCCGACGGGCTGTCCACCAACTCGCGGCCGCTGATGGCGTAACTGATGGTGTAGTCCTCGACGGCGTACTTACCATCGGGCAGGGGCAGGGCGGCCCACGGCGTCAGCCACAGGTCGCCGTCGGGGCTGAGGATCCAGCGCTGGGACTTTCCCACGTACGGCAGCAGCGGGTGCAACACCTTCTTCGCCAGCACCTCCAGCGGCTCGCGCATCGCCTTCCCGGCCTTGTCTTCGCCCTCAAGACGGATCTTCTTGGAAGCGTCTTGCAGCGCCTGGCGAACTTTCTGGACGTCGGCGTCGATGGCGTCCGCGGCACCCAAATCCACCAGTCGCACCGGCCCCTTGGCGGGGATAATCCAGGCGGCGTAGCGGGCCGGCTGCCAACACTTCTGTTCTGAGGTGTCCTTGAAGTCGTACACAGTGACGCGCGCCAGGTCGATCATCACCGCATCCGCGGGAAGCGCCGCACGCAGCACCGGCATGTCGGTCCACGACGCGTCGCGGGCGTTGCCACCGTTGTTGCGCAGTTGTTTGGCGAGGTCCTGCTCAAGGTTGTTCAATTCGTCCAGGCGGCGTTGCCGCGCTCCCGTCTGGTCGTTCGTGGGCGGGGCCAGGGTCAGGCGAGCGAGTTCTTGCCGGGTCTCAAGGAGGCGTTGGGCGAGGCCACGCAGCCTGGGGTCCCGGCTGTCGCGGGCCAGCAACGCGGCCTGGGCGAGCGTTTCCTGGACCACGCCCTTGCCGTTGAGCAGCCAGACCGCGGAACGTTCGGCCAGCTGCTGGTCGTTGGCATGACGCAGGCCCAGCGACAAGGCTCTCTGCCATTTTCCCCCATCGTAGTGGCGGAGGAAATCGGTCTGTTCTGATTCGGAGAGCGCCGTCACGATGCGCCCGATCTGCTGGCGCGAGACGCGGCGTGCGCGATCCGTGAACTCCGCCGCCCGCGCTGGCTTGTCCCCCGCCTCGCTCGCGACGGCCAGGCTGTAGAGGCTTCGAGCGACCTCGGGGTGGTCCTTGCCGAACGCTTCTTCTCGGATGCCGAGAGTGCGCTGAAAGGGCGGCTCGGCTTTCGCATACTGGTGCGTGTCCAGATAGAGCCAGCCTAGGTGCGAACCGACAACGCATCGCTTACCTTTTTCCGACAGCGCATCGCATAGTTTTTGTCGCCTCGGACCGACAGCGCATCGCTTACCTTGGTGTCGGTCGTGATTGTCGTTCGTGACGCTCCAGCGCTCGTTCGCTGTCGTGCCTCCGCTGGCTGCGACCGCGAGTCGGTCCCGGTGGCTATGCCGGAAACCTCATGAATTAGCGGGAAAACGCGCGTTACGTCGCCCGGCCACCGGCCTCCGTTTCGCTTCCGGCCAATCCTCATGACCGGAAGTGCAGGCTCGAACCGACACCAGCCGGCGGCGAAAGTGTCGGTCCCGGCCGACATTCAGGGGGGTGATGCGGTGGCGGTTGAAACACCCTCCGGACTAAACGATGCGTTGTCGGTCCGCAGCTAGGCATGTGCGGTATGCGTGCCTAGTGTCCATCGCCAAGTCTATCTCCCAGGAAATCGTCGCGATCGTCGATGTCCTTGATCTTGCGGATCGTAGCTTCGATGTCGTACTCGACCCGTCGGAGTCGGACAGCATCGCCGTCAAGCAACGCGTAACAGGCACGCCAATCGCCGTCCCTCGGCTGGTGCACAGAGCCCACGTTTACGATGGTTTTGCGCTGGTCGAATCTGTGCTCGCCATCCATATCCTTGGGGCTCAAGAACCTCATGTCCTTCGTACAGATACCGGGAACGTGCGTATGGCCATTGACGAGAAAGAAAGAGGACGCAGCGGCCGCAGCTCGATTCCGGCCGAAATCGAGCTGCGGCCTCTTTTTTCGCCACCGAGTTTACTGGCTGCGGACCCGCGCGACGAGGTCGTGCAGCGCGGCGACTGGGCGGTGGGAGACGACACGTTCCGGCTCCAGGCGGAGCAGTGGCGCGGCCGGCCGCCGAAGGCGAGTCAGACCGCTGAGCAGATTATGGCGGATATTGCGTCTGCGAAAAGAGTTATGTAGAGCGCCACCGATTTTCACTGACTTGGCGTCCAGAGTGACCAGATGTCGATCGCACTCTGGAATTGGGAACTACTCAACGTACATCAGCACACACCAACAACGAAAACGCGTGAGGCAGCCCGCCGAGTGCGCGGGAGCTTTGCGCTCGGTGGATGTCGCGAAATGGGAGGCTTCTTTTCACACCCAGTTTGGGTAGAGCCTCACCTGGACTGCGGCACGTCGGCCTATGGCTCTGGCAGGAACTGATCGAATTTGCGGTCAACCTTCATGCCACGCAGATGCTTGTCGGCAAAGTCCAACATCGCGTTCCAGTCGTCCTGAGTGAATGCATGGCCATGCTTCGCATAGTTCACGCCCAGGCGATCCGGCACGCCCAGGAACGCATACGCAGGCTTTGCCGCGAGGATCGTCTGCTTGACGGCGTTCGGAAGCGACACCGTATCGGTGTCGCCTTCGAGCGCAATGAAGGGCCGCGGCGCACAGAGCGCGAGAAACCAATGCGCGTCGAACGGCAACTTGTCGGTCTGGCCCCAGAATTCATGCAGGTTGGGCGAGAACCAATTCGGGTATTTGTTCATCATTTCGCCCAGGCCCTCCTTGCCGCCGCGACCGATGCCGCTGAAGCGATACGCGCCTATGCCTCCTCCGCCGGTCACGACCGGCGCGCCCATGAGGCGTTCATCAAAAGAAGCTGCGACCATTGCGGCCTTTCCAGCACGCGACGCGCCCGTAATGACCAGCTTGGTCCTATCGATCGCCGGGTCGGTTTCGAGATAATCGGCGACGCGCGACGTGCCCCATGCCCAGCCCGCGAGGATGCCCCAGTCGTAGCCGGGATAGGCCGGATAGAAGCGCGTGTTGCGAAACGCCCAACTTCCGTCGGCGTTGCGCAGCGTCGTATCCTCGGCACAGTCATTGTTATTGAACATCACCAGCGCATAGCCGCGGCGAAATAACTCGCTGTTCCGGCCGGCAATAGATTCCGCGTTGGCGGGGCCGCCGAAACCGCCGCGTCCACCCGGCCCGCCACGAGCGGCAGCGGCGGGAGTGGCAGCTTTTTGCGCCGAAGCACTCGGCGCAGTGGGTCCGGCAGGGGCGGGCGCAGGACCGACCAGAAGCAAAACGTTTTGACCTCGGCCCTGGTTGGGGCCATTGGGCAGACGCGGCAGTGCGACGGCACCGGGAGGCGTGCCGCTTGGGACGATGACGGCGGGGAATGGTCCGTCTTTATTCGGAGTGAAAATGCCAATATCGAGGCCGAGTCGTTCTTCGGGACCGAAAGTCAGGTGGAGGAGTCGGTATTTCACTCTTCCTTCCGCCACGATTTCGGACTTCACTTCGCGGCCCTTTACGTTTCCGGGCGGCGGCGGCATCTGGCCGACCGCGTAGTAGGCGAGCGCGCGTTTGATTTCCTCACGACGACGCCTCCATTGCTCCGGGGTCGTGACTTTCGTGCCGTCATTCATCGTCAGTACGTCGGGCATCTCGGTGCGCGTGGGAAGATCGCTCGGGCCAGGCAGTTTTCCTAGCGGACCCTTGATCGGGGGCACGGGAATCTCCCTGGGGTCAGGGCCATCCGCAATGGACCGCGGACGTGCAACGGTCTCCTGCGCTGCGATCCCTTCGGCCCGATCTCCCAGGCCAACCAGAAAACGAGCCAGCGGACGCTGGGGCAGGCTCTTAATGCTCATAACCACGCACTCGGCGCTCAGCACCGCGCCTTCCCAGTTTGTGTGCACCCGCGCATCGGCGAACAGCTTTCCAACGGCCTGTTCACCAAGCACGTCGTAACGTGCGGCGATGATCTCGTGAAGATCGAGGAAGGCTACCTGCTCCAACTGGGCGACAGCGCGTGCCCAATCGGCATGACCGTCACGAGGCCGCGAGATCTTGCCGTTCCGCCAGATATTGCGGGGCACCAACGAGCAGACGATCGGCGTGGCGCCTTTGGCGCGGGTGTCGGCGACGTATTTACGCAGGTAGCAGCCGAACGTATGGACCGTTTCAGGTTGGTTGGTGAGCGGGTTCTGCCGTTCCTCCGTTTCTTCACCGATGCCGCGGAGCGGACCACGCGGACCGTTGTCGTTGTGGCCAAACTGCATCAGGACAAAGTCGTCCGGCTTGAGTAACGCGAGGACGCGATCCCAGTGGCCCTGCGTGATAAAACTGCAGGCGCCGGTACCGCCGACAGCGCGGTTTACCACATTGATCTTGGCCGGGTCAAAGGCGGCGACGAGCGGGTCTCCCCAGCCGAACTGCCCGTCGTATCCGTCGCCGCGTCCGTTCCGCACGGTGGAGTCGCCAATCAGAAAGAGCGAAGGGAGTGCCGCGTCGCCAGGCTCAGGCAGGTTGAGCCATCGCTGAAAGTCCGCCGGTTCGCCACTGCGCCGCGGCGGCTGCCGGGCAACCGCGACCGCGATCGGATGGGCAGTCGGCACGGCCCGCCCCGCAGCGGAAAGGCAACGAATCAGGGACTGGTCGCGGAGCCCCTTGAGACCGGAGACAACCAGCGCCGCGTTCAGCTTCGCACCGTCCTCGCTTGTGTGCGTGTGATCGCGCGGGAACAAGGCAGTCACCGCCTTCGGTCCCATCTGCTCATAGCGGTCGGCAATCAGCTGTGTCAGATCAACAAAGGGAACGTTTTCGGCCTTCGCCAATTCGTGTGTCCACTCGCCATATCGTCCCGAGCCCCGCTCCACATGCCCGTCCTTCCAAATGTTTCGCACCGTGAGCGAGAGCAGGATCGGACGAGCCCCTTTGTCTTTTACGTCAGCGATCATCTTTCGAAGATACCAGCCGAAGGTATGCACCACTTCGTGCTGCTTGGTGACGAAGTTGTCAATCTCTTGCGATTCGGCGCCGAGACCAGGGAGTGAACCGCGGGCCAGCCGCTCGGTATTGATGGCTGCGCCGTCGTTGTGGCCGAACTGAAGGAGTACAAAATCACGCGCCTTCAGCTCCGCGAGCAGGCGGTCCCAATGTCCTTCGGTGATGAACGTGCGGCTGCTACGCCCACCACGGGCCTGGTTGACAACCTTGAGCTTCGCGGGGTCGAACAGGGCTCCCAAGTGCTTGCCCCAGCCAATCGCGCCCGGGATGCCGTTGGCCGCCGTCGAGTCGCTGGCGACGAAAATTCTGGGCAGTGTCGCCGTGGCTGCGTCACCCTTCGTCGAATCGCTATTCGCCGGCGCAGGTTGGGCTGGCGCGG
>JBGQLF010000792.1:0-5695 GCA_041499985.1 Gemmataceae bacterium | reverse complement strand
GGGCAGCCCCCCCCCGGCCGTCAACCCGTATCCGGCCACGGCCACGCTGGCGACGAATCCGTATGGAGGTGGCAGTCCCGGTTATGACGCAGGCTACGGCTACTACGAGAATCCCTACGGCAGCTACCTGCGCGGTGGGGCGGACGTGATCAACGCCCAAGGCCGGTTCATGGTCAATGAGCAGCAAGCTTACTTGCTCCGGGAACAGGTTAAGGCCGAGCGCGTGGCCAACCGCAAGCGGATTTTCGATGAGTACCTTTACGAACGCGAGCGGACGCCCTCCGCCGAACAGCTGCGCGAGGAAGGGCGCCTCATGCAGCGGGATCGCAGCCGCAACAACCCCCCAATGACAGAAGTTTGCTCCGCCAAGGCGCTGAATGATTTGCTCGTGGATCTCCAAAAGCTGCAGGCAATCGACACGCTCAAGACAATCAGCACGCCCGGCCCTCAAGTTCCGCTGGACGAGGATACCCTCCGGCGGATCAATCTCAGCTCCGTCAAGGGGGGCGGGAATCTTGGTCTGCTCAAGAACGATGGCCGGTTGAACTGGCCGGTGGGTCTGACACGTCCGGAGTTCAAGCAGGAGCGCGACCGCCTGACCTCGCTGGCCCTGGAAGCGGTGAATCAGGTCGGCACCAACATGCGGGTGGACGCCGGCACCCTCCAGCAACTGTCCAGCGCGGTGGACAAGCTTCAGAACCAACTGAGCAAGGAGGTCCGCCTGCTGCCTCCGTCGCAGTACATCGAGGCCAAGCAGTTCCTCAATAACTTTGAGGACGCGATCCGGGCACTGCGGCAGCCGGACGTCGGCAACTACTTCTGCGGGAAATACACCCCCAAGGCCAAGACCGTGGGCGAGTTGGTGGACTTCATGACCAAAAACGGTCTGCAATTTGCCCCGGCCACACCGGGGGACCAATCGGCGTATGCCGCCCTGCATAGCGCGGTGGCGACGTATGACTTCATCGTGCAGGGGCCGGTCGCCGAGAAGCGTTGACCTCATTCTCGCAGCAATCTCCAAGCCCACGGAGGGACCTCCGTGGGCTTACTCACCTCTCATGCACACCTTCGCCAACCGCGTGGTGTTGATCACGGGCACGGGCAGCGCGCTACCGCGTGCCCAGCTCACCCTGAAGCGTGTGCACGTGCTCGTTCCCGATGCCGTTAAGCAGATCGACGCCCCCGGCGACCTCAGGATGGGGCTGTTCATCTAAGCGGCGGGCCAGGTCATTGAGCTGCCAGCGCATGTGCTGGTTGGCCAGGCCGAAGAACTGGCGCACGGTCTGGGTGCGGACCGTCCGCAGGGCGGTGAGCAGCCCGGCCACCACGCCGTCGAGCAACTCGTCGGTCTCCAGGTTCAAAGGCGGTTGCGTCAGCCGCGGGTAGCTCCGCTTCAAGATCGTCGCACACAAGAGGCGCAAGCGTCGGACCGCCCGTTCCAGGAGGTCTCTAATGAGCGGTTCTGCGGCCGGGTCCCTTTGCAGGGCGTCCAGGCAGCGCTGGATGGCGGCGGTAGTCGGTTCTTCGTTCATGGCAGGCAAGCCCGCGGAGCAACAGGTTCCTGTCAGTATAGCCGAGTTCGTGTCCACCGGCCCCTCTCAGCAATACGGGGGCGGAATGACGAACTCGCCGCGAGGGCGGGAAGGCAGTGGTGGGTATCCGTCCGGGAGGAGAGTTCCGTGGCTCTGTTCTACCCCAATCGATTTCGGGCAAGTGATTGACCAGAGGGCATTCTGCCATGACCATCGTTCACGTTGACGGACAGGCTCGCGTGGCGCCCCCCGGGCGGCGCCTGCGCCCCCCGAGCGGCGCTTGCCGCGGAGCGCCTCCCGTCGGCGCCCCCGCTCGTCTCGATGCGCTCTCTCCGCAACTCGACACCACTCCTTGCCTTGCGAGGAAATGCAGCAAAGACCACTGCGCCGGCACGGCCCCTGCTTTAGGAGCGTGCAGGCAAACGCAGGAGAGGGCGCGAGCGATGCTACGAATCACAGTCCACGACGAGCCAGAGGCCCTGACGTTCCAGCTCGAAGGGAGGCTGGCAGGGCCGTGGGTGCGGGTGTTGCAGGAGTGCTGGCAGAGTGCCCTGGCCCGCCAGCGCCAACCGATCCTTCGCGTGGACCTGACGGAGGTGACCTCCATCGACGCCGCGGGCAAGGCCTGCCTGGCGGCCCTGCACGGCGAGGGGGCCGAGTTTGTCGCTGCCGACTGCCTGACGAAAGCGGTCGTGGCCGAGATCATCGGCTCGCCCGCGGGTGGCGCGGAGGAGGGAGGGTGTACCGATGGTTGAGACGATCGAGAAAAGCCTGCTGGACCTCGACTTCGCCTCCCTGACGTGTGCAATTACAGTCCGATATGTGCGAACTCGCTCAGTGAGTCTTGCCGATATGTGCGAACTCGCTCAGTGAGTCTTGGCGAGTTCTTGAAGCAGATCCATGTAAGCTTTGATGCAACAAATAGATGGATCGAAAAACAGGTTATTCCCAAGCTCGGCATGGAAAATGTTTCAGCGGGAGCGGCATACGGAGGCCCGCCTACTTGTAGGTGAGGCATCCGGATTGGTGTCGCCATTAAACCCAATGGAGGTTCGTAGCATGAGCACCACAGCGACCAAAAACCCCAGCTCCACGGTCAAGTCGCAGGCAGCGGAGATTGTCAAAAGTCAGGCGGATGTCCGCGGTCGGTTGGCCGAAGCCGTCTCGCAGGCTGCCTGCCAGTCCCAACAATCCGGGGAGGGACTCATCGCGTTGGTTCGATCGGTGATCGACGGGGCCCGCGAAGGCCTTGCCCGGTCGGTGCCGGCGGGCCGAGACGACGTCCTGCGTCAGGTTGTCGAAGCTCTGGGGGACGGGCTGTCGCAGGCGGCGCTGGCGGGGCAGTTGGCTCTCCAGGAGGGGGTTGGCGCCTCCCAAAAGTACACCAAAGAGGATCTCACCCGGTTTCGGGACGATCTGACAACGGTTCGCGACCTGTTTACGGAAACGATCGGCCAGGGGCTGAGAACTTGTAAGGAATTGACGGCCGGCCAGCTCTCCACCGCCATGACCCACGCGGAGCGCGTTGCAAAGCATCTCGGCCCGACGTTCACCCGGGTTCTCGACGCCATCGAGCAGCATCCGATTGTCCTCGCACGGGAAGGCTTCCAGGCCGGGGTGAGCGTAGCGGAATCCGCGGCCGGGTCGCTCTTCCAGGCACTCGGCCGTCTGCTTCAGCGGGCCGGCGACGAGTTGCGGCGGGAGCGCGAGTCGCACAAATGAACGGCGGCTGGCGGCGATGCACCGCGAAGGGGTCGCGTTCGTCGCCGCCGACTGCCTGACGAAAGCTATCGTGGCCGAGGTCGCCGGCTCGCCCGCGGGTGGCGTGGATAAGGGAGGGTGTACCGATGGCTGAGACGATCGAGAAAAGCCTGCTGGACCTCGACTTCGCCTCCCTGACGCGGCGGAAGTTCACCCCGTCGCCAGCCGCCTGGGAAGACCAGGTGCTGTACTTCCTGCTGCTGGACCGCTTCTCCGACGGCAACGAGCAGGGCGGCTACCGCGACGGCAACGGCCGCCCGGCGTCCGGCAGCGTCACGTCGCTGTACCGGCCCGAGGACCCCGGCCGCGTCGATTACGACACGTGGCTCCGCGCCGGCGGCGGCTGGCAGGGCGGCACGCTCCGGGGCTTGAAGAGCAAGCTCGGCTACCTCCGGCGGCTCGGCATCACCGCGCTGTGGGTCAGCCCCGTCTTCCGGCAGGTCGCGTTCGAGCCGAGCTACCACGGCTACGGCATCCAGAACTTCCTCGACGTCGATCCGCATTTCGGAACGCGGGCGGAGTTCCGCGACTTTGTCCAGGCCGCCCACGAGCAAGGGATCTACGTCATCCTCGACGTCGTTGCCCACCACACCGGCAACGTCTTTACCTACGCCGCGGACCGCTACACGACCCACGACCCGGCTTCGGGCCAGTGGTACAACGACCCGCGCTGGGACGGCAAGCCTTACGCGGTCCAGGGCTTCAACGACCGCGCTGGCCGGCCGACGCTGCCGTTCGAGCCGCCCGAGCCAGGACGCATGGAGGAGGCCTGGCCGGACGGGGCGATCTGGCCCCGCGAGTTCCAGCGGCCCGAGATGTATCTCCGCAAGGGGCACATCACCAACTGGGACCACTACCCCGAGTACGTCGAGGGGGACATGTTTGGCCTCAAGACGCTGGACCTCCGCGTCCAGTGGGACGGGCAGTACCCGCGCGTCGCGGCGGCCCTCCCCGCCCTGGCTCTCGTTTACGGCTTCTGGATCGCCTACGCCGACCTCGACGGCTTCCGCATCGACGCCGCCAAGCACATGGGGGAAGAGTCGCTGCGGACCTTTTGTGACGTCATCCGGGAGTTCGCCCAGAGCATCGGTAAGGAGAACTTCCTGCTGGTTGGGGAGATTGGAGGCAGCCGGGAGCACGCCTGGGAGGTCGTGGAGAGGACCGGGCTGAACGCGGCCCTGGGAATCGAAGACGTCCCGGGCAAGCTGGAGCGGATGGTCACGGGCTACGCCGACCCAGCGGATTACTTCTCCCTGTTCCGCAACTGGGTCCTGGAGGAGCCGGCCGGCCACCGCTGGTATCGCAACCAGGTGGTGACCCTGGTGGACGACCACGACCAGATCCGCAAGGGCGCCGCCAAGTGGCGCTTCTGCGGCGACGGGCGGTGCCGCGATCTGGCGTTCAATGTGCTGGCCGTGCAGCTGACCACGATGGGCATCCCCTGCGTCTACTACGGCTCGGAGCAGGGCTTCGACAGCGGCGGGCGGCCCGGCGGCTCGGACCTGGTGCTCCGCGAGAACATGTTTGGCGGCCGCTTCGGCGGGCTATGCACGCAAGGCCGTCACTTCTTCAACGAGGACGGCGAGCTCTACCGCGCCCTGGCCGCCCTGATCGAGCTGCGCAAGAAGTTGCTGCCGCTGCGGCGGGGGCGGCAGGTCCTGCACCGTGTTTCCGGGGACGGCATCAACTTCGACCTGCCGCACCGCCTGGGCGAGCGGATGCGCTCGCTGGTGTGCTGGTCGCGTCTGCTGGTCGATCAAGAAGTCCTGGTGGCCCTGAACACCGACGAGGGGCAGCCCGTCACCGCGTACTCAACGGTGGCGCCGACGTTCCGCGTCGAGGGGGATCAGTTCCACCGGATCTTCTGGTACGCCCCGCGCTCCAGCGCCGCCCCCCCGCCCGCGCTGACCGTGGAGCGGCGCGACGGCGGGCCATTGGCCGTCCGGATGACGTTGCCGCCCGCCGGCTTTGCCATCTACCAGGCCGCCCCCGGCCTCCACCGCCTGGGCCCCAACCCGCCCCCCGACCTGAAGCCCTGGCAACCACCCCGGTGACCGGCGGGCGCGCTGGCGGGGAGCTGGGCCGCTCTGTCGCCGCTGACGAGGAGATACACCATGGCCGCAAGAACCAGACCTTTGCTCGCCCTGACCGCGTTTGACCTGATGAACCGGGACGTGGTCACGATCTCACAGGACACGCCTCTCCGTGAGGCGGCGGAGTTGTTATTCCGGCGACAGGTCGGAGAAGCCGTTGTGGTGGACTCGGACGGGCGGTGTGTCGGAATGCTGGCCGGGACCGACCTGCTCCGCTGGGCCCTGGAAGAGGCTGGTGGTGGCAACGCCGAGGACGCCCCGGCGACGGCCTGCTCGTATCAGGTGAAGGGGCGCTTGCTGACCGGCGGG
>JBGQLF010000791.1:0-5702 GCA_041499985.1 Gemmataceae bacterium | reverse complement strand
CTCGGCCGGCCGGATGGGCTTGGCAACGTAGCCGTCCATGCCAGCCTTCAGACAGCGCTCGCGGTCCCCCTTCATGGCGTGAGCCGTCATGGCGATGACCGGCATGTGCCGGCCGGTCTGCTGTTCTTGGGCGCGCAGGGCCGCGGTCGCCTCAAACCCGTCCATCTCCGGCATCTGCACGTCCATGAACACCAGGTCAAAAGGCTGCCGCGCCAGCGCTTCGATGGCCTCCTTGCCGTTGCCGACCACAACGACGTCGTGCCCCAGGTTTTTGAGCATCTCCGAGGCGACGAGCTGATTGATGGCGTTATCCTCGGCGAGCAGCAGGCGTAACGCGCGCAGCTCGGCCGTCCGCGACGCTTGGGGAGTGGGCGCCGGCTTCACTTCGGGTTGGGGCGCCGACTGCAACGCCCGCGTAATGGCTTCCAACAGTTCGGAAGGGCTGACCGGCTTCACCAGATGGGCGACGATCCCCAGCGCGCGACAGCGCGCGGTCTCTCCGGTCTGGTCGAGGGAAGTCAGCATCATGATGGTCATCTTGCCATAGATCTGCCGGATCTGTTCTGCCAAGGTGAAGCCATCCATCTCCGGCATCTGGCAGTCGAGGAGGATCAAATGGAACGGTTGCCCGCTGGACTCGGCCTCTTCCAGGGCCGCCAGCGCGGCTGCCCCGCCGTCCACTTCGGTCGGCCGCAGCTGCCAGCTCGCCAACAGCTCCCGAAGGATGTCGCGATTGGTGGCATTGTCGTCCACGACCAGCACGCGCACGTCGCGGAGCTCAACGGGTGGCAAGGAGAGAGCCCGGAGCTGAGGCACCTTCGAGCGGCCGAACCGCGCCGTGAAGTGGAAGGTGCTGCCTTCGTCCACCGTGCTCTCCACCCAGAGCCGCCCGCCCATCGCCTCGACGAGTCGGGTTGAAATGGTCAACCCCAGCCCCGTCCCTCCGAACTTGCGCGTCGTCGAGCCGTCAGCCTGGGTGAAGGGTTGGAAGATCAGGGGCAGCTTGTCGGCAGGGATGCCAATGCCCGTATCGCGCACAGCGAAGTGCAGGAAGACCTTCTCGTCCGTGACGTCTTCCGTCTGCACGGACACCACGACTTCGCCGCTCGCGGTGAACTTGATGGCATTGCCCATCAGGTTGACGAGAACTTGGCGTAGGCGGACTGGATCGCCGACCAGGCCGTCGGGGACCTCGGCAGGCACCCGGCAAGCCAGTTCCAACTTCTTCTCGTGCGCCCGCAAGGCGAGCGGGCGCGTCGCACCAGAGAGTGTGTCGCGCAGCGGAAAGTCGATGGACTCGAACTCGAGCTTGCCGGCCTCGATTTTGGAGAAGTCAAGAATGTCGTTGATCACGCGTAGCAACTGCTCTCCCGACTGCTTGACCGCGCTCAGGTAGCGGCGCTGATCAGGGGTGGGGTCCGTGCGTAGCGCCAGATCGGTCATGCCGAGAATGCCGTTCATCGGTGTGCGGATCTCATGGCTCATGTTGGCCAGGAACTCGCTCTTGGCCCGACTGGCCGCCTCCGCCCGCAGCTGGGCTTCCTTGAGCTGTTCGGCTTGCATAGCCGCCAGGCGCGCCCGCTCGGACAACTCTTGTCCTGCCCGCCGCCACCGCCAGGAGACGACTCCCAGTCCTGCCAGGCTCGAGCCGGCCATGACGACGGTGAACAGCAAGCCCCAGCGCTGGGCAGTACGCCCCAATGCCACCTGGCTATCCAGGGGGCGGATGACTTCCAGGACGCCGCGCACGTCCCCCACCTGCCAATCGGTTTTCGGGCTCTCGCGGTGGCTGTTATGGCATTTCACGCAATTGGGTCGCATCCGGTCGGCTACCGCATACCGGAGCGATTGACGGCCTTCGAACTCTTCAAAACGGTAGAAGGGCCGATCCGGGGCCGCGCGGAGGCTGCGGAGCGCTTCCCACTCGAAGTCGTCGCGCGGCCCGCCGTCCGTCCGCCAGGGGAAAGGGTAGTCGCTGTAGAGCCGGATGTGAGCGCCAGGCCTGGACTCATTGACGCGCTGGCCCAGCTTCATGATCAGCGTGGCGGGGAGTGGGATGGCGTGGTCGTTGCCTTTGTAGTCGTGAGTGACCTCGATTCCCTGACGTTGGACACGCTGAATCACGTCCTCATCGTAGACCTTCCGCAACTCCTCGAGCGTAATCGTCTGAAAGGCCGTGCCCTGGATGGGGAACTCCTGGGAGAGCGTCTCGGCATTCCGGTGCAAGTGCCAGACCGTGCCGACGCTCCCGACCAGGAAGGCCAGCAGGAGCAGCGGCACCCATTTCTCGCTTCGGCTCAGGACGGGAGCACGCTCCGGGCCGCCGCCCTGAGACGGAGTGTTTCTCAGCCGAAGGATCTTCATTGGCTTCCCCTCGCCCAAGGCGCGATCAGGCAGCGCGGTAATTCCGTGCGGAACCTATGCTCCAAGCATAGCATCGTGACCGAGACGGTCGTTGATGGGACGCCTTCTGACGCGACAGCCCAGATGGCTCTCCTGAGGCAGGTGGCACAGGTTGTGCGGGCTATGCTTGCGGCGAGATGCCCCGCGCCTAAGGGCCAGTGGTAGAGTTCGGCTCTTGCAAGCGCCGACAGAGCGCGGAGTAGCGGCGCGCCGTGTCCTGGCGTTGCACGGCTGTGGCCAAGGCTTTGCGGCTGCCGACGACCACGACCAACTGCTTGCCGCGCGTGATGCCGGTGTAGAGCAGGTTTCGCTGCAACATCAGATAATGCTGCGTGTGCAGCGGGATCACGACGGCCGGGTATTCACTGCCCTGGCTGCGGTGGATCGACATCCCGTAGGCCAGCACCAGTTCGTCCAGTTCGCCAAAGTCGTAAAGCACAGGACGACCTTCGTACGTGACCGTCAGCTCCTGGTCCTCGAGGTCGATGTCGGTCACCCGGCCAATGTCCCCGTTGAAGACTTCCTTTTGATAGTCATTGACCGTTTGCAAGACTTTGTCGCCCAGGCGAAAGGTCCAGCCGTAACGCTGCACTTCCGGGCCGGCCTGCGACGGATTGAGCACTTCCTGCAAGCGTGTGTTGAGATTGCGGGCCCCCAGCTCCGAACGGTTCATCGGCGTCAGCACTTGCACATCGCGAAAAGGATCGAGTCCAAAACGAGCCGGGATGCGCTCGCGCACGAGGGTAATGATGCGCTCCAGAATCGTCTCCGGCGTGCTGGCTTCCACGAAGTAAAAGTCGCCTTGCCCTACGGGCGCCGATTCGGGCAGCTCTCCCCGATTCACGTGATGCGCCGCCCGCACGATCCAGCTCTGACCCGCTTGACGAAAGATCTCCGTCAGGCGCACCACCGGCACTATGCGCGACGCGATGATGTCAGCCAGTACGGTTCCGGGCCCGACTGAAGGCAGCTGATCCACATCGCCGACCAGCACCAGGCAGGCCCAGGGCGGCACCGCTCGCAACAGTTGATTCATCAAGACCACATCCACCATCGACACCTCGTCTACCACGAGCAGATCGACATCGAGCGGATTCTCCCGGACTCGCTTGAAGCCACCCAGGCCGGGCTCGAATTCCAGGAGACGGTGTATCGTCTTGGCCTCGCGGCCGGTGGTCTCGGCGAGGCGCTTGGCCGCTCGTCCGGTGGGGGCGCAGAGGCCACAGCGCAAGCCTTTGGCCGCGAAGATGTCGAGGATGCCCCGGACGATTGTGGATTTCCCAACGCCGGGGCCCCCTGTGATCACCAGGACCTTCTGCGTCGTGGCCTGGCGGATCGCCTCGCGCTGCGCGACCGCCAGCTCCAGGGCCATTTTCTTCTCCACCCACTGCAAGGCCGCGTCGGTGTTGAGACTGGGAAGCGGGTGCAAGCCCTCGCGCAAGGTGCGCAGCGCTCGGGCGACGCCTTGTTCCGCCAGAAAGAGCGACTTCAAATACAACCACGGCTCTTCGCCCCCGGGCTCGCGCACCAGCTCATCCTCGGCCCGGCCCTCGTCCACGGCGCCAGTGACGATCTCGTGACCGATGCCCGTTAGCTCCGCGGTGCGGTCGATCACGCCAGCTTCGGGAAAGCCGACATGACCTTCATTGCTGAGCTGCTGCAAGACGTAGCGCAGGGCAGCGCGAGCCCGAATGGGGGAAGCCCGGTCGATGCCGAGTCGCTCAGCCAGCTGGTCGGCGGTGCGGAAGCCGACGCCCCAGATGTCAGTCGCCAGCCGATACGGATTGGCACGCACCAGGTCGATCGCTTGCTCGCCGTAGGTCTTGTAGATGCGTACGGCTCGAGCCGTGCCGACGCCATGCGATTGCAAGAAGATCATGATTTGACGCACCGCCTTCTGTTCTTGCCAGCTGGCACGAATGCGCTGAAGCCGGCGCGGTCCGATGCCGCGGATTTCCTGAAGAAAAGCGGGGCTTTCATCGATCACCGCGAGGGTGCGCACACCAAACACCTCGACAATCTTGTGGGCAAAATGCGGGCCGATACCCTTGACCAGCCCGGAACCGAGGTACTTCTCGATTCCCTCGACGGTGTGCGGCGGCGTCGTGCGCAGCTCCGTCGCTTTGAACTGCGGGCCGTGGTCGCGATCCTGAACCCAAGAGCCGGTGCCCTCGACGTATTCACCGGCCACGACCATGGACAAATGACCCACTACGGTCACGAGCTCCCGGCGGCCCTGGACCTGGATGCGCAACACCACAAAGCCGTTCTCAGGGTTGTGAAACGTGACCCGTTCAATGATACCGGAGAGGGTTTCCACCATACTCTTTCATTCTAACCGCATCTGGGGCGGACACGCATGCCAGCTGGAACTGAAACTTTCTGGGAACCAATCGGAACGCCGCGTACAATGAGACCTACCGGACAAAAACCCCGGCGGGCGGTTGGCGTCGTAGCCACAAGCGTCTCGCTTGTAGGCAGTTAGCTCACAAGCGAGACGCTTGTGGCTACGTTCTGTCCGCCAGCTCCAAGCGAAACGAGGGCCCAATGTATGCACCCGATCCGTCTGGGTACGTGTGGCTGGTCCTACAAAGAATGGTCAGGAGTCTTCTACCCCGAAGGTGTGCCGGCGGGGGAGTACCTGGCGTCGTACGCTGAGCGCTTCGCCGTGGTTGAGGTGGACAGCACGTTTTACCGCACGCCGACCCAGAAGATGGTCCAGGGATGGCGCGACAAGACGCCCGACCACTTCGGCTTCAGTCTGAAAGTGCCGCAAGAAATCACCCATGAGAAGGTCTTACAGGACTGCCACAAGGAGCTGAATGCCTTTCTGACCGCGGCCCGCGTGCTCGAGAACAAGCTGGCCTGTTGCCTATTGCAATTCGGCTATTTCAATCGAGCGACCTTCCACAGTCTGGAGGCGTTTCTGGAGCGCCTCGAGCCCTTCTTGGCAGGTTGGCCCGCGGATGTACCCGTGGCAGTGGAAATCCGCAACAAGACCTGGATGACGGAGCGCTTCGCGGCCTGTTTGCGGGCCCATCGTGCGGTGTGGGCGTTGGCCGACCAATCCTGGGTGCCCTCGCCGTTGAGCCTGGTCAAGAAACTGGATCCCGTGACCGGACCCTTCGCCTATGTGCGCTTGCTGGGCGATCGGACGGAGGTCGATGCCCTGACCAAGACGCTGGACCATATCGTTATTGAGCGCCCCGAGCAGATTCAGGCGGATGCACAGACGATTCGGCTGTTGAGTGAGCGCGTGCCGGTGCTGATCTTCGTGAACAATCATTTTGCCGGCTATG